>NZ_JBFPDP010000010.1:0-21598 GCF_040830845.1 Sivoneniella epilithica UHCC 1019 | reverse complement strand
GTAGGCACAAGACCTACCCCTACAGTCAAAAATCATACTTGCAATCAGCAACGCCCAGATTTTTTGCTCACAATATCTATCTCACGATATTAATCTAAAGACATGTAATTTCAGTCTCACGATATCAATCTAAAGACATGTAATTTCAGTTACGTTCCTATTTACGCTAGTGAATACGAGTTTATCGTTCACTTTTTTGTTTGGGGCAACGCGGATGAAAAATACTCTTCCAAAAACTTTTTCTAAGGCAGCTATAACCCTTGACAATAAGACCATTGAGGGGATTGATGAACCCACTATTTTTCACTATTTTGAGACGCTCAATGCCGGAAGCTTTGAGCAGACCAGTCAACTTTTTGCGTTAGAGGGCATGTTGCAGCCCCCATTCGAGGCAATGATAATCGGCTCGGAGGCGATCGCGGCTTACCTACACCAAGAAGCAAAGGGCTTTGTCTTGCTACCCCAACAAGGGCACAAGGTTTTGGACAGTGACGACGCTGAATTTTTGGTCGCTGGCAGAGTGCAAACGCCTTGGTTTACGGTGAATGTGTCTTGGACGTTTATCCTCAACTCTAATCAGCAAATTATGCTAGCGAAAGTAAATCTTTTAGCATCGCTTCAAGAGTTAATGCATATGCGCCACTAAAGTGCTGACCCACGTTGGGCGATTCGCGAAGCGTTAGCGAAGCTTGCCGCAGGACTCCCTTTGGGAATCACGATTTAGGCTTAAGCTATTCTGATAGATCAATCAGCAGGAGTAGCTTTCTGCATTCGCGCTTCACCTAATGAAATTAACTACCCGTGGACACTACAGCGTTAAAGCGCTGCTAGATTTGAGTTTTCAGCCCAAGTTTGGTCCCACCTCTGTCAATGCGATCGCCCAACGGCAAGATTTGCCTGCGCCCTATCTCGAAAAGCTGTTGATTGAAATGCGACGGGCGGGTTTAGTGCGATCGCTGCGGGGATCACAGGGCGGCTATCAGCTTGCTCGTCCTCCCGCCCAAATTTCGCTAGGGCAAATATTAGAAGCCGTAGGGGAAAGCGTTGATCCCTTACCGCGCCATCATCCCAACGATGCCCATGCTGAAGATTGGGTCACCTTCACCCTCTGGAACCGTCTGCACCATAAGCTTAAAGAAGCCCTTTACAGCATTTCTCTAGAAGATTTATATTACGATGCTCGCAGTTGGCAAGCCTCTCAAGGGCAGGCTTCTAGCTTCGTCGTCTAATCTCATCTAGCAATATGAGGAAAGGTCAAGACAACATAGTCCTTATTTCTCAAGGATTTTTGTGGCTTAACCGATTCATCCGTTGCTAAAACCCCATATGGGCAAGGCATAGTGGCATACCGCGAAGAATTAGTTCTACTTTTGGCAGCACTTTTAGACTACAGAATCGGCGATCCGTGGAATTGGTGGCATCCGGTTCAGGGAATGGGCTGGCTGATTACTCAGTATACCCAACTTGCTTTTAAAGCCTTCAATTCTGCGATCGCGCTCCGATTGGCTGGCGTGGGTCTGGGGTTGGGGCTAGTTCTAGGAAGTGGCTTAATCGGATGGTTGATTGTTTTTGGGGCAAAGCAGATTCACCCATTCATTAGTTTGGCAACAGAGGGAATTTTGCTAGCAAGCTGTTTTGCCGGACGCAGTTTGCGAGATGCCGCAAATGAAGTCCTACAGTCATTGCAATCAGGGGATTTGCAGCAGGCGCGATCGCGATTAAGCCGCTATGTGGGACGAGATACCGAAAACTTATCCGAGGCTGAAATTCTACGGGCTATGTTGGAAACCGTGACCGAAAATGCAACAGATGGCGTGATGGCTCCGTTGTTTTATGCGATCGCCGGATCACTAATGCCCGCGATCGGCAGTCTTCCCCTCGCGCTGGGATATAAAGCCGCTAGCACCCTAGATTCAATGGTCGGCTATCGCGAACCGCCTTATACTCACTTGGGCTGGTTTAGTGCCAAATTGGATGATGTTTTAACTTGGTTACCCTGTCGGCTAGTCGTATTGACGCTCTCCATTCTGTCTGGCAATCCCTGCCATGTTTGGTATGTTTGCTGGCGTGATGCCCCTCAAGATCTTAGCCCCAACTCTGGCTGGAGCGAGGCTGCCTATGCAGCGACATTAGGCGTACAAGTCGGCGGAACCAACTGGTATCGGGGCGTTGCAAAACACAAGCCGTTGTTGGGGAATGCAACCCAAGCGATCGCGCCAGACCACATTTTTACCGCACTTCGCCTCACGCGACAATGCTTTTTAATTTGGCTAGCGATCGCGGTTTTAATTCACTGGTTACAGTAAATGATTGAATCAATAGAAATCTGATAGACAATCCACAACGGTTTTATTTAACAATCAATAAAAACATGCCATCAACAGAAAAGGAAACTTCTTTTAAACATAGCGAGTAAGCTTAATTGAGAAACTTTAAGCAACGCTAAAAAATTCTTTTAAGATTCACTTAAGAGTATTCAATAAAACTGCGTGCATAAAAGCGATATCGGGACTACGTTGGATCGCCTGATCATAGCGCTGTTCAGAAAGAGTACCGTCCTCAGAAGCTTTTAGTAAGGTTTTCGCTTGTTGCAAAAGATCCTGAATTTGACTAGCCGCGATCGCGGCTTTGTCATCCAACAATTCATCAACCTGCACAATAAATTGAGACATCGGACGCAACCAATCGAACCATTCATGACTAATGACTAATTGAAAAAACTCGCCATTGGTTTGAATTTTGCCAAAATGCTGTTCATAGGTTTCTCGCTCTGCATCCAGCAATGCTTTATGAAGCCGCAGAAAACCTTGACGAACCTCGCGTAAATGGTTGATTTCAGGGTCTAAAGAAAAATTAGTAGAAGTCATTAGGCAAAATTACAATAAAAACCTTTCTCATCTTAGTCATATCTGATGGATTTGTTGATCTCTCTTAAGCTCAATTATGCCGCTCAATGATGACCAGTTTGCAAATCATCTAACTCAGCATAGTTTGGCAAAGTTGTATCGATCGCAATCCCGTTTCTCAACACCACTCGATCATGTTGCGATCGCGATAGCAATTCACTGTAACGCCGTGCTTTGAAGAGAACGAGATCGGCGGTTAAGCCAACATCAATACGCCCAACAGTGGGCAGCCCCATCAAATCGGCAGGAGTAGACGTAATGGCGCGGCACCAATCCTCATAAGGACGATCAAGATGAGCAATTTTGGCAGATAGGGAGAAAACTTCTAAGGCATCATGGTCGCCAAATGAATGGAATGGATCGCGACAATTATCGCTTGCGATCGCCACTGGAACGCCTGCCTGTTTCAACTCGTGTAGCAAGGTGATACCGCGCCAGTGAGGAGTTTTTCCGGGTTGTCGATCTTGTAGGTATAAATTGCACATTGGCAAACTGACAATGCCAATGTTTGCCTGTTTGACAAGAGCGATCGTTTTTGTGGATTCTTCAGCAGGCTGCACCGCAAGACTACAACAGTGACCGCAGACAATTTGCTGCTGAAGCTGCTGCCGCAAAGCCGTTTCCGCCACAATTTTGAGACAGATAGAATTGGGATTATTGTTTTCATCCACATGTAGATCGAGATCCAAGGTGCGATCTTGGGCGATCGCTAAGGTGCGATCAATTTGGTGTTCAATCTCTGGATTCATGGAGGCAAAACCGCCTAAAACGCCGCCCATTTCTGCGATTTGATCCGCCAGTTTTTCACCTTGAGGCGTTAAGAAATCCTCTAATGACACCAAACAAACGGCTTGTAAAATCACTCGATCTGCCCAGCGATCGCGCAAGACTCGAAATGCCTCTAACGTCACCTCTGCCAACGCGCCACCCGAATCAAGATGAGTGCGAATTGCCTTCGTTCCATGGGCATAGCTGCACTTTACGCCAAACTCCATGCGGCGATAAACATCCTCGATGTTCCACTGTTCAGCATCTTGGCGAATCGTTTCTAGCCCATCGGCAAAAGTGCCGGTCAAATTCGGTGCCCGTTCCCACAGATGACCTTTATCGAGATGGGTGTGCATATCCACAAAGCAGGGAAACACCATGCCACCTTGTAGATCAACAACCGGATGATCAAAAGCAGTCAGTGTTCTAACCGGGATGATGCGGGCGATCGCGCCATTCATAATTTCGACATCGACTAGCCGCAACTGATCCTGTACTGCTAGCGAAGAGGGGCGATCGCGGCTTTGCAACATCAAGGAAGCAGGTACATGAGCATTTTTCAGCCAATAGTGAGAAGTGTGAGGAATCATAAGGGGGAGGAAAAAAGTTCGAGAAGAATATTTCACACTAGATATTTCAGACCAATTTGAATAGAGCATGTGCCAGATTTCAGATTGAGACCATGGCTGAGTAAAGCTGGCATTGCTGAATGTAGACATGATTTTCATTGGTAGGGGTAGCGCCTTGTGCCTACCTTTGCTGGGATAAGGGCAACCACAAGGGATTGCCCCTACGAATTTCATATCTAGATTCAGCAACGCCGTAAAGCCTTTACAATTCAAAACTCAAAACTCACAACGGTATTACCAAAGCTTGATCAAAGATAAAGGGACGAAGATCAAATCCTTCATCCCTTTGGCTACTTATTGATAAACGTGCGTTATTTATGCAGGAGTGGCTTCAACGCGATTTTTCAGCAAGTCGATGATGGCGGTTTTTTCTAGTAGACCGACTAACATTCCGTTAGATTGAACCACTGACAAAGCCGTTAGCTTGCGCTCTTCCAGCAGTTGCACGACTTCTGATAAAGGGCGATCGCCGACTACCGTTAACGATGGTTCAATTGGAGTCACTAGCGTTTGCACGATGGTTTCTGCCCAAAGCGCACTAGGAATCGTTTTTAGATCTTCTATCGCGATCGCGCCGATCAATTGTCCACCGTCATCAGTAACCAAGAATTTACGCCAGTTCTTTGTGTCCAAAATTCGCTGATCAGCAAACTCTCGCAGGCTCAATGATTGCGCCACAACCGGACTGTCTGCAATCACCGCATCGGCTGCGGTCAGACCTGCTAGCTTGTCTTGCACCGTGCCATACTGGGCAGCTTGACCCGCGTTTTGCAACAAGAACCAGCCAATTAGCACATTCCAAAAGTTGATTCCAGCCCCAAACAGCACCAGCGGCAGAATACCGGATGCGATCGCCAGCCAGCCAAATACTTGACCCACACGACCCGCGAACTTCATGCCTTTGTAGGGATTGCCCGTAATCTTCCAAACCAATGCTTTTAAGATATTGCCACCATCCAACGGCAAGCCAGGAATCAGGTTAAACAGCGCCAGCGCCATATTCACAGAAGCCAACACGCCGAGAATTGCCGCAAGTGGACCAGAAATTCCAGTAAACGCTGCAATTAGGGTTACAGAACCGGCAATCAACAAGCTAATCAATGGACCCGCGATCGCCACCCAAAAGGCATCTCCAGGGGTTTCCGATTCCTTCTCTAAACTCGCTAAGCCGCCAAATAGGAAGAGGGTGATCGATTTCACGCCAATTCCTTGCTTCAATGCCACAAAGCTATGTCCCAACTCATGAGCTAAGACGGAGCCAAACAATAGTAGGGCTGTGACTAAACCCAGTCCCCAAGAAGTGCCAGCAGGCAACATGGGAAACTGCGCCGCTAACCCAGTGCCATAGCTAAGGGTGACCAATCCCAATACCAAAAACCACGAGGGATTGACGTAAAAGGGAATTCCAAACAAATTGCCAACACGAATGTTGTTATTCATAGCCACGACCTCTTGTGTAGGTTGAGCAATCTAGATTAAATAGGATTGTTTTTTTCTTCATGCTCTTACTGTAACGAAATGTAAAAAGCTTGTTAATCATTTCCCTGATGTAATTACCGCCCGTCTCAGTTCGGTTAATCGGGACTAGGGGAAAAATCGGCTAGGCACTAATTTTCAGCTTCAGTCGGGCGATCGAAATTAAGGCGCACTTCTTCATAGATCACATCCACTGCAACCTCAATCCCTAAACTGTGTAGCGCGATCGTTTCACCTGCCTCATAGAACGTATGAAGCCACATCCGTCCTTCGCCCCACCGAAAGTACTCGATCGCAACTTGTGTAGTATCAATCAGAACATATTCTTGCAGGCTAGATAAAGCATGATAAGACTTAAACTTATCGCCCCGATCATAGTCGCGGGTGCTAGGAGAGAGAACCTCAACAATCAGCGTGGGATGAGTGATGGCATCTTGGGCAGCGAGGTCTTCAGGATGGCAACTCACCACCAGATCAGGGTAAAAGTAGGCATTGATCTTGGTAACGTTAACTTTGGCATCTGCAACGAAGGCGCGACAGCCTTTTGGTTGGAGTTGGGGGCGCAGTGAACTGTATAGATTTAATGCCAGTTGATTATGAGATAAAGTACCGCCAGTCATGGCAAGGATTTCTCCATCCAGGTATTCGTGGCGAGTTTCTTGTTGAGCTTCCCAAGTGAGGTAAGCGTCAGCAGTCATTTTATGGGGCTGGGGGACGGCAATCATGACAGTTGATTGGTGAAGAGACACTCTCATTGTAGCGATCGCGGCTTGGCTCAATACATATCTCTATGCAACCCGCCTAGTCACTCCGCCTCATGGCTATGACCTCCCGCTGACCGCTGGCTTTCCCCTACTTCCCAGTCCCAATTCTCTACTTCCTGGTGCTGCCCAAACTGCCCCAGATCGAAAAGCGAAAAGCGATCACTATGAGCATAAGGCTAATCCATCAAAATTGAATTTAGTTCAGAGTATCGAGAGAACATACTATCAATGCTTGCAAGTTTAGCATTGGCGTTAATTGCCGTAGCGATAATCAAACGATCAAAGGGATCTCGATGGATAGGCGATAAGTCTACCGCTCGGTAAGCAATCTCAGCCGTGATCGGAAATAATGAAATCCCTGATGGCGCTAGCGCTTCCTGAAGCCAAAGATCGACTTCACAAGAAAGTTCTAAGCGCCCACGCTGATACGCCATCGCTACTTCAAAACAAGAAATGGGTGATATTCCTACTTGGTCAGCAGTCTCGATCTCATCTCGCCAATGTGCAGGGAATCGCTCAAATTCCTGAGTCAGAAACCAAACCCAAATATGGGTATCCAGGATAATTATTTGAGACATTCCCAGTCTTGTTCATCCACAATGGGGCTGACTAAATCGCCTACTGTTCTGCCCTGTCCCGCGATCGCGGGTGCGGCGGTTCGTCGCTGTGATCGGGGTGCTTCTGCTTCTAAAATAGTCACAATGACCCGCGCAGACTCTACGTTTGGCTGGTCTGCAACCCAGATCATCTGCCCATTCTCCAAAATTGCCTCATAACTTTTAAGCATCATGCCTCACTCATGCTTTTTCCCAATCTTAACCAGAGTAACGCGATCGACTTTTTATTGTGCCAATATTGCGCGTCAGTTGGCATTGGCGGCAACCTTGGCGGAGATGGAAGCCGAAGCAGCAAGGAACTTTACAGAAAACAGTCCTTCCACTAAGGCGGCATAACGACATCCAGATCTCCGACTTCTTGACCTCGCCTGAAGTTGTCTGTGCTGTGCCGTAGAAGTCGGAGATCTTTGTGAAATCCTGCATAATTTGCGGGTGAGGGGGTGATAAATTGTCAGTCAACTCCTATCTGATAGGATTTCTTGTAGAAAATGTTTAAGCTAAACTGACAATAGTTTGTGTCCTAATGGTTGCTCGAACTGTGAAAATGACAAATTCCTTAGTCAGCCAGATTGTTGAAAAGCTAGAACATTTGCCTGATCCCACCCTTAATGAAGTTCTAGATTTTGTAGAATTTCTAACTTGGCGAAAAACAGGGAGGCAAGTAGGGTTGACCAACGAGGAACCTCTATTGTCGGTGGCAGGGGTGCTATCGGGAGACCCTCTTAGCGATCGCGAGATTGAGGCAGAACTTTACGGAGTTTAAGGTTTAGTGAAGTTTTTCAGGAAGCTGTTCGTTTTGTGGAAGGTATTTTAAGAGCGGCAGAGTTGGGACAAGTGCAAATCAGCTATGTTACGCCTGACAGCTTCGTGATGGCTTGGGAGCTAAGAAAACAGTTTCAAGACAAGCCTTTGATTTCCTTTACAGACTTAACCTCAATGGTCATTATGCAGCAGCAGAACATTCAATATGTGCTGACTCAAGATGAGCATTTTATTCAAGTTGGGATGGGATTTATCCGGCTACCGGAGTAATTTTCTGACAACGTGCAGTGGCGTATCTCAGTGCGGCTGCATAATTTTTGGGTGAGAGGATGATAGATTTGCAGTCAATACTTTCACTGCAAAAAAACTCATGCAACCGATTCAGACTCTTCGCCTTGCGGCTGTGACGCTCCTGCTGACCGCTGGCTTTCCCCTACTCCCCACTCCCGATTTTCTACCCCCCGCTGTTGTCCAAGCGCAGACGACAGCAGACCAAAAAACGGAAGCTAATCGCCTCTTTCAGCAGGGAGTTCAGCAATATCAAATTAGCCAGTTTACCGCCGCGCTGCAATCTTGGCAGCAGGCACTCCTTCTATATCGGGAAATCAAAAACCGACCGGGAGAAGGAGCAGCCCTGGGCAACTTGGGACTTGCTTATCAATTTCTCGGCAACTATGGCAAAGCGATTGAGTTTCATCAACAACGGTTAGCCATCACACGAGAAATCAAAGACCGACTGGGAGAAGGACAAACCCTGGGCAATCTAGGAATTGCTTACCAATCTCTTGGCAACTATGGTAGAGCGATCGAGTTTCACCAACAAAGTTTAGCCATCGCGCGGGAAATCAAAAACCGACAGGGAGAAGGAACATCTCTGGGCAATTTGGGCGGTGCTTACCAAACTCTCGGCAACTATGGCAAAGCGATCTCGTTTCACCAACAACGCTTAGCCATCGCACGAGAAGTCAAAGACCGACTGGGAGAAGGAACATCTCTGGGCAATTTGGGCAACGCTTACGCTTCCCTTAGCAACTATGGCAAAGCGATCGAGTTTTACCAACAAAGTTTAGTGATCTTTCAGGAAATTAAAGACCGACTGGGAGAAGGACAAACCTTGGGCAATTTGGGACTTGCTTACGCTTCCCTCAGCAACTATGGCAAAGCGATCGAGTTCCACCAACAAAGTTTAGCCGTCGCGCGGGAAATCAAAGATCGACTGGGAGAAGGAACATCTCTGAGCAACTTGGGCAGTGCCTACCAAACTCTCGGTGAATATGGCAAAGCGATCAAGTTTCACCAACAAAGTTTAGCCATCGCACGGGAAATTAAAGACCGTGCAGGCGAAGGAAATGTCTTGAACAACCTGGGCAACTTGGTTGTCAAACAGCAGCCGGAACTGGCGATCGCCTTCTACAAACAATCCGTCAATGTACGAGAAACCATTCGGCAGCCACTCCGCACTCTTTCCCGTGAGTTGCAAGAATCCTATGCTCAATCAGTTTCTGGCACCTATCGCGCTTTAGCAGATTTGCTTTTAGCGCAGGGGCGAATTCTGGAAGCGCAACAGGTGTTGGAACTGCTGAAAATCCAGGAGATTCGTGAATTTACCCGCGAGGCAAGAACGACAACCTCTGCTGGGATTACCACGACTGCGAGTGAAGCCAAAATCCTCAAAGAACACGGTAGCCTGATCGCTTTTGGACAAAAGGTGGATGCCTGCAAACAAAGCCGCTGTGCCCAACTTAGCCAACTCAACGACCAACAGCAAGCCCTAACGCAGCAATACAACCAGACGGTTTCCAGCTTTGAGAAAGAAATCCGCCGACGTAAATCTGTCGATGATGCCCTGCTCGATCCGCGCAACCTGTCAGCTAAAGCAAAGGACATTGTGGAATCGCAACCGGGCACGGTGTTGATTTATCCCTTTGTGCTGGAAGACAAGATTTGGCTGCTGTGGGCGGCAAAGGGCGGCATTGTCAAAAGTGTGTCGGTGCCTGTTTCCCGCAAACAGTTAGGGGAAACCGTGGTGCAGTTTCGCCGAGCGGTCCAAGACCCTAGTCCGACTGCGCGCCAAGCGATTGTCACGACTGGCAAGCAACTGTACGACTGGCTGATCAAACCGCTGGAACCGGAACTGAAAGCAAACAAGATTCAAAATCTGGTGTTTTCGCTCGATCGCGTCACCCGCTACATTCCCATGAGTGCGCTGTTTGATGGCGAAAAATTTCTGATTGAAAACTACGCGGTTTCCACGATTCTTTCTGCTGAGTTGACCGATCTACGCGACAGGTTGCCCGCCAATAGCCAAACCTCTATTTTGGCTTTGGGTGCATCGGAGTTTAAAGATGACCCTCCGTTGCCCAATGTGCCGGGGGAACTCAACGCAATTATTCAACAAAAATCCCAGCCTCCATCAAACGCTCAGTCAAACAATGGTTTTTCTGGCACAAAATTTCTCAACCAAGCGTTTAACTTTCGGGCGCTGCGAGATAATTTGGTAGGGCACAAAATCTTGCATATTGCCACTCACGGCAAGTTTGTTGCGGGTCGCCCAGAAGATTCTTTTCTCGTGTTGGGCAGTGGCGAGAAACTTACTATCCCCGAAATCAAAACCCTGCAAGATTTGAGCAATATCCATCTGGTGGTGCTGTCTGCCTGTGAAACGGCATTGGGCGGGGATCAAGATGGAATAGAAATCTCTGGGCTAAGTTCTTATTTTTTGAGCAATGGTGCCAAAGCGGTAATAGCTTCCCTCTGGAGCGTGGATGATAAGAGTACCAGTGAGTTGATGTATGAGTTTTATCGCACTCTGGCAACCAGCACTGCCCAAAAAACGATGACCAAAGCTGAAGCCTTGCGCCAAGCTCAACTTTCTTTGATCCGCGAGGGCGGCAGTTTTGCCCTTCCTTACTATTGGGCACCGTTTATCTTGATTGGCAACAGCTTATAGTCATTGACAATCCAATCATCGTTGATTATCCTCCCACTTAAGAGATTAGCCATGCACAAGTCGATTCAGTTGATCCTTGGTTTAGTAGGTTTCTGGGTTCCCGCCCCCGCGCTGCTGTTTCAGGCTAATGCAATGCCTCCTTCGGCTCCGGCAGTTCCCGCGAACAAACTAGGGCTAGAGTTACGCACAACACTAGGGTTCATACCCGCACAATTAGAGCGATCGCGGTTTCCATTCGAGGGCAGGCGGAATATTTTTGGTAAAGACGATCGCATTCCGATGAATTCCTCCAAATATCCCTGGTCAGCGATCGGTCGAATTGAAGCTTTCAAGGACAAGCAAATGCTGGGGACTTGCACAGGAACTTTAATTGGTAAACGCTTAGTCGTTACGAACGCTCACTGCATCGTAAATGAAGTGACGAAAAAAATTACCTCGAATAAAATTCGGTTTCGCCCTAACCTAATCAATGGCGAAGCACCCGCAGAAGCATTGGCTAGCAGGGTGGTGTTAGGAACAAATGATCCAAGAGGCGATCGCGGCAACGATTGGGCATTTTTGATATTGGATCGTCCCTTGGGTGAAACCTATGGCTGGATGAAGTTTGTCGTGGATGATTTCGCCGATTTAGCCAGCTTTAAGGATGAGATTATTCTGGTGGGCTATTCCAGCGATTTTCCCAAAGAGAAACCCTCTGAAACGGCTGGAGTTCATAAAGGATGCAGCATTCGCGGCTTTGGATCGCAACTGGGCACGATCGCCCACGATTGCGACATGATGGCTGGAGCTTCCGGTGGTCCAATGTTTAAGCTGCTGCCCGATGGTTCAGCCGCAATTTTGGCGCTCAATGCCGCAGAACGGGTTAGTCCAGAAGGCAAAAAGGTGCCAAAGTTCTCTAGAGAAACTGCAAATATTGGGGTCTATGCGGCAACGTGGGCAGGCAAGGCTGAAGAATTGCTCAAAACGCAACGCTGATTAGGGACGAGTCTCTGGTGAACAGGGTTAGGCGACAAGTATGGATTGTAAGAAAATCGCCATTGGTCATTATTTGCCGTGGGTTTCGCAGGGTGGCGCAGAAATGGAGCGATCGAGCCAGTTCACAGCTTGTTGCAATCGGGGTAGGGCTTCTTCCGGTTTGTTTTTGAGCAAGAAAACCAGCGCCGCGATCGCTTGCTCAGAGGCTCTGGCTTTTCGGTTTGCCTTAAGACGGTGCCAGTCTTTATCGGTAATCGTCAGCTTTGTCATCAATGCCTGCGCTAACTCTTCTGCACTACATTGACTCAAATCGGGCGTATCCAAATCTTCTGTTGAACTGATTGCCTGAGATGCGAAGTTCACCATAAATAATTCACAGTATTCTTAAGGAGTGCTAGTTTCTTCACTTTACTATGTCTGGGAAAAACTATGTCTGAGAAAAGAGAAGCAGGAAATCGGCTATGAAGGCTTCTAATGCAGATGAAGATGATCTAGGTTCAGAGCGATCGAGCGATGAACTGAATTTTGAGCAAGAACTCATGGAGATAGAGCGATCGCTGCAAGAACTCAAAGATCGCTACAGCCAAGTAGAGCAAGCTCAAACCACACAAGCCGCTCTACAACAGCGTCAAGCGGAAATTAAGCGCCAACTGCAACATGCTGCTTCTCCTGCCCTAAAAGCCGAGCTTCAACATATTCAAAATAGCTTGGATGACTTAGAGATCAAACTAGAAAGCCGTTTGTTCAGTTGGGAAAAACCATTTTGGCAAATTGTGCGTTTTGGTGGGCTAGGCGTGGTGATTGGCTGGCTGATGGCGATCGCAGTATTACAACGTCCTCAGCCCTCTCCTCAACCTGCGCCTGCCATACCCCAAAGTTCGCAATAAGAGTGCGGCTTAAGTAGTTTTGAGTTTTAAGTTTTAAGTTTTAAGTTTTAAGTTTTAAGTTTTAAGTTTTAAGTTCTCTCTCACCTTTTTCCTCTTTCTTTTTTCTTCTTTCCTCTTCCTTCTTTCTTTTTACCCCTCTCAACCCGCCCTATACTTTGAAGAAGTGAATGTAAGGATGTGAATGGGCATGATTGAATTTCTCCCAGTAAGTATTGGAATTGGCTGTTTTGCGATCGCCTTTGTGCTGGCTAGTTTGGTGGAATATTGGATTCATCGATTGATGCACAAACCATTGAAATTGGGAGAACGTCACCGAGATCACCATCGCCGCAATGAAGCGCAGGGCGTGATATGGGAGTTTTTGGATTACGTCAAAGGCACCGTTATTTTATTGATACCGATGTTTTTCGTCTCGCTGCCTGCTGGCATTGGCTGGAGTTTGGGCGCTGTCGTGTATGCCGCTTTTTCCTCCTATGCCCATCAGCTTCAGCACGAAAACCCGACCAAATGCTTTTGGATGAAAATGCCAGTTCACTATGTGCATCACAAATACAACATGTGGCATCACAACTTTGGCTTAGGCGTAGACTGGTGGGATCATGTTTTTGGCACCTATAAAGCGGTGGAATGGCTCACCGACGAAGAGCAAACTTACGCGCAACGCAGCTACTTAGAATTGAAATGGTGGTGAACCAAGAGACGATCGCACTACCTAGATCGCACTACCTAGAATTAGGTCGAACAAGCAATAGGGCGTAGACATAGACACACTTCTTTAGCCCCATAACCTGCCCTAATGCCTGCTATACAATACCCAATTCCAAAGATTTTCCTTGCCTCTAGGGTTGCTTTAAAAAGCCTGTGCTATCGTTCCAACATTCTTTCCCAAAATTAGTAGGTGAAATGGAGGCATTGTCTAGGCTATGAGGTATTTTAACGAGGCAAAGGCGCACTTCGTCGCCAGTCACCAAAATCCCATTAATCAAGCACTCCACCATCTGACCAATGTGTTAGCGATCGCTGCCGTCATCTTTCTATTCATCGATTGGCGCATCAGCTTAATCTGTTTGGTGTTCACCCAGGTTTTCGCCTTGGGCGGTCATGCCTTTTTCGAGAAAAATGAACCTGCGTTTGTGAAATATCCCGGAATCACGATTCTGGCATCCCTAGCCTGGTCATTTGAAAACGGGTTTGGACTACGCCAAATTTTGGCATGGAGAAAAGCGAGAGGGGAAGAGTTTTAAGTTCTAAATTTTGAGTTTTGAATTAAAAACTTAGAACTCAAAACTCAAAACTATTTTTTAAGTTGTTTGCTTTTTAAGGAGCTTTATGTACAACGGTTTACTGGTTATTGATGCCGATGCTCACAAGATTGAAAATCCCTTAGTGATGCTGGATTATCTAGAGCCGCAGTATCGCGATCGCTTGGGGTTAATCATCGATAGTTTAGGCGATCAGCGGATCAAAATTATGGATTTCAACCCCAAAACGGGGCAAAACGATTTAGTGCAATTATTCCCCCAGCCCAGCGGATTAGGAAAAGGTGGATTTCGCACATTGCACCCTGAAACGACTCTAGGAGCGATGTTTAACCAGGTGCGGATCGACCATATGGATCGAGAAGGCGTGGATGTGCATGTTATTTATGGCACCCTCAATCTGATTTTCTCTAGTTTGCTAGATACGGACTTGGCGATCGCGTTTTGCAAAGCCTATAACACCTACATGGCAGAAGATTGTCGCGGCTACGGCGATCGGCTAAAACCGATTGGGGTATTGCCCTTACAAGATGTGGGTGAAGCGATCAAAGAACTGCATCGCTGCGTCGAAGAACTGGGCATGGTTGGGGTTGCTGTACCGCCAAACGTTCCGGTGCCCCATCCCCGCGCCCCAGAAGCTTTCCCCGAAATTCGCACTTGCAAAGCCATTAGCCATCCTGACTTTCGCCCAATTTTGCAAGCTGCTGTGGATTTAGACGTGTCTTTAGGAATTCACGGCGCGCCCGGTTCTTTCATGATGGGCGGCATTGCGGATCACATGGAAACCTTTGTGCTGACTCACATTTTTGTGCAGCGCAACCAACAGCAACACGCCATGACCCGCATGGTATTCGATGGCGCGTTTGAACAATTTCCGACTCTGCGGGTGGGCTTCTTGGAAGGCGGCTGTGGCTGGCTACCCGATCTGTCCCACGCCATGCATGAACATTGGGAAAAGCGTGTGCGGGACTTTGATCCCAAAAATCCTTATCGCCCTTCCATGATGGAGATGACTCGCTTGATGATGCAAGAGCGCAGCGATCGCAATAGCGCCAACGTCCTCAGCCAGGTGAAAACCCTATTTGACTTGATGTGGTCAGCCGAACGCGACCCCGCCAAAATTGAGGATGCCAGTCTCTATGAACATGCCGATCTGCGCGATCGCGACCCATTAGAGTATTTCGAGCGGGGACAAATCTTCGTCTCTTTTGAGTCTGATGATCCGGCTCCGACCTATCTTCCTCAAGCCATGGGCGAAGTAGGGAAACGGGTTGCTTGCTTCTCTGGCGATTATGGACACTGGGACGGTGTGTTGCAAAACTGTGTTCAGGATGCCGCCACCCAAGGCGACTACGATCGCGATTACCTCAGCCGCCTCCTAGCCGGAAATGCCCTCGCACTCTACGGCGATCGCCTGCGCCAATCCCTCCCCGCCTACTGCACCGCATCCTCTGATTTAGTCACACCAGCCCGATAAACCGAGCCATTCGCAGCCCAGTTTCAGCAATGCGATCGCCTATCATCGAAACAACGTTAAGCAGGCGCGATCGTGGTAGTTCCTAATAAAGTCGTTGAGTTGGTGAAACGGTTTCAGGCGAACGAGAGCGTTTATCGATCGCCTGACTACAAAGAAGCGCATATTCGCCAGGATTTTATCGATCCGTTTTTTGCGGAGTTGGGCTGGGATCTGCGGAATGAACAAAATGCCTCAGAAGTCTACAAAGAAGTGATTTTTGAGGATGCAATTAAGGTGGGCTGCTCCACAAAAGCGCCGGATTATTGCTTTCGGGTGGGCGGTAACCGCAAGTTTTTTGTGGAAGCGAAGAAGCCATCGGTCAATTTGGCGGATAGCATCAGTGCGGCGTTTCAGGTGCGGCGGTATGGCTGGTCGGCAAAGTTGCCGGTGAGTATTCTGACGGACTTTGAAGAGTTTGCGGTGTATGACTGTCGGGTGATGCCGAATAAGAATGACAAATCGACAACCGCGCGATCGCTCTATTTGTCCTACACCGACTATGCCGATCGCTGGAATGAAATTTACGATCTGTTCTCAAAGGAAGCGGTGTTAGCCGGATCGTTGGAACAGTTTGCTGATGAGCATAAACAGCGAAAAGGAACCACCACAGTAGATGCAGCGTTTTTGAAGGAGATTGAAACGTGGCGGGAACGGTTGGCGATCGCGCTGTCGAGTAGCAACCCGAATTTGTCCTCGCGGGAATTGAATTTTGCCGTGCAGATGACGATTAATCGGCTGATCTTTTTGCGAATTTGTGAAGATCGCGGGATTGAGCCTTATGAACAGTTGCGATCGCTGACCGAGAAAGGCGAAGTTTATCAGCAGTTGTGTGGGCTGTTTCGGCAAGCAGACGATCGCTACAATTCTGGGCTATTCCACTTTAAGCCGGAGAAAGGCAGACTGGAAGCCGATGAGTTCACGCTGACGTTGACCATTCCCGATGCGCCACTTCAGCAAATTATCCAAAATTTCTACTATCCCGATAGTCCCTATGAGTTTTCGGTGATTCCGATCGAGATTTTGGGGCAGGTCTATGAGCAGTTTTTGGGTAAAGTGATTCGGCTTGTTGACCCTCATCCCCCAGCCCCTTCTCCCCAGGGAGAAGGGGAGGCAGGAGAAAGTTCTTCTCTCTGGGGAGAAGGGGAGGCAGGAGAAAGTCCCTCTCCCTGGGGAGAGGGATTTAGGGTGAGGGCTGTGATTGAGGATAAGCCGGAGGTGCGGAAGGCGGGTGGAGTCTATTACACGCCGACGTATATTGTCGATTACATCGTGGAGAACACGATCGGGCGATCGCTGGCAGGAAAAACGCCCAAACAGGCTGAAAAAATTCGGGTGCTTGATCCGGCGTGTGGCTCTGGCTCGTTTTTGATTGGGGCGTATCAGTTTTTGCTGAATTGGTACTTGCAGCAGTATGGCGAGAATCCGACGAAGTATAAGAAGCAACTCTATCAAGGGAGCGGCGGCGATTGGCGGTTGACATCGACAGAGAAAAAGCGAATTTTGCTGAACCACATTCATGGTGTGGATATTGACCTGCAAGCGGTGGAAACCACGAAGCTTTCGCTGCTGCTAAAAGTGCTGGAAGGAGAATCGCAAGAAACGCTATTTAAGCAACTCTCACTGTTGCAAGAACGCGCCCTACCCGACCTGGAACAGAACATCAAATGCGGCAATTCCTTAATCGGTTCAGACTATTACGACAATATTCAAATCAATTTGCTAAATGAGGAAGAACTCTATCGAATTAATGTGTTTGATTGGGAAGAAGGCTTCCCCGAAATTATGCAATCCGGCGGCTTCGATGTCGTCATCGGCAACCCACCTTATGTTAGGCAAGAATCGCTTTCAAACCTAAAAACTTATTTTGAGAAAAAGTACAAAACCTATCATGGAGTAGCTGATCTTTATACTTATTTTATCGAGAAAGGCTTATCCAAAATTAACCCCAATGGACTTTTTAGTATCATTGTATCAAGTAGTTTTCTACGGACAACTTATGCTGAACCACTACGAAAATACTTAAAAGAAAATGCGTCAGTGCTAGAGTTCGTTGATTTTGGTGGTCTTGCTGTTTTTGCAAATGCCAAAGATACTTATGTTTGTATTCCTTTGCTCGGGAAGAAAAGTCAACCTCAGACAGTATCAATATGTAAAGTGGATTCTTTACAAGGACTCAAGCTAAAAGAATTTTATTTAAAGGAGAAATACGAGGTAGAAGCCTCACAATTCAATTTAATATCTTGGTCACTTGATAATAATTTAAAGACAAAGCTTATTGAGAAAATCGTTAAAAATTCTACCCAACTTGGAGAATATGTTAAGCGGCGTTTCTTTAGAGGAGTTACGACTGGGTTCAATGAAGCATTTGTGATAACGCGAGAAAAAAGAGACGAGTTTATTATAAAAGATTCTAAAAATTCGGAAATTATAAAACTTTTAATTGGCGGTAAAGATATACGCAGGTATGAAGTAAATTATCAGGATAGTTGGCTGATTTTTACTCGGCGTGGAATTGATATAAATTTGTATCCAGTAATTGAAGAGCATTTAGCGCAATGGAAAGAAGAATTAACTCCTAAAACATCTAATGAGCAAAAGAAAGGTCGAAAACCTGGAAGGTATAAATGGTATGAAATTCAGGATGATGTAGCTTACTACAACATTTTTGAAGAGCCAAAAATAGTTTTCCCTGATATCGCTAAGAATCCAAGATTCTTTCTAGAAACTACTGGTGCTTACGTTGCAAACACAGCTTATTGTCTGGGAACTGACGATCTATATTTACTTGGAGTTCTTAACAGTAAAGTTTTTTGGTTTGCCATAAGCTGCATTTCTATTCCATTTGGAACTCGTGCAGGCGAATTTCGGTATCGCTTAATTTATCAGTACATGGAAAAAATTCCAATTCATGTTATTGATTTCAACAATCCAACCGAGAAAGCGAAACACGATCGCATTGTGCAATTAGTCGAGCAAATGTTAGCACTGCATCAGCAATTGGCAGAAGCAAAAACGCCGCCGCAAAAGAGCATGATTCAGAAGCAAATTAATGTCAGCGATCGCCAGATTGATCAGTTGGTGTATGAGTTGTATGAATTGACGGCAGAGGAGATCGCGATCGTCGAGGGGAAATGAAACATTATCGGGAAAAGCAGCGGCGATCGATTCGGCTCCAAGGATATGATTACGCCTCCGCTGGAGCTTATTTCATTACTATTTGCACCCAAAATCGCGCTTGTGTGTTTGGCGAAATTTCTGATGGAACAATGCAGTTAAATGACGCTGGACAGATGGTTGAAAAAGTTTGGCAATCTTCACCACAACGATTTCCTCATGTATGTTTAGATGCCTTTGTCGTAATGCCAAATCATGTTCACGGCATTATCCAACTAAGGGCAGGCACCCCTGAAGAACGGGCAGGCACAAGACCTGCCCCTACGTTGGATATGAAATCTGTAGGGGCACCTCTTGTGGGTGCCCTTCCAACGGTGGATAATGCGAATTCTGGGGAACGGGCAGGCACAAGACCCGCCCCTACGTTGGATATGAAATCTGTAGGGGCACCTCTTGTGGGTGCCCTTCCAACGGTGGATGACACAATACCAGATGATCCAAAGGCAAAATGGGGATTATCTTTGGGAGATGTTATTGGAGTCTTCAAATCGATCGCAACCCATCAATACACCATCGGTGTAAAGCAACAAAATTGGGAACCGTTTCATAAACGATTGTGGCAACGTAATTACTATGAACACGTCATTCGAGATGAGACAGCACTTCAAAAGATTTGGGATTATATTCAGTCAAACCCTTTATCGTGGCAATCAGACCAACTGCATCCCAACAATCCATCAAGATGGTAGATGGATTGACCGCAGAGGGATCGCGATCGCTGTTTATGAAGGCTGGAAGGACACTAAAAAGTAAGCCGTAAAAATAGAGATTGTTATGGCTAAAACACTCACGATTCAAATTCCAAGGGTCGCAATCCCTAGAAAGTGGCAGCGGAACTAACTCTGCTGCTGGATAAGTGTAGTCGGTTGGACAATTAAAATATTGCGATCATGTTATGCCAATTCAAAACTCAAAACTCAAAACTCAAAACTCAAAACTCAAAACTCAAAACTCAAAACTCAAAACTCAAAACTCAAAACTGAAAACTGAAAACTGAAAACTGAAAACTCAAAACTGTATTACTTGCTACTGTATTACTTGCTGATGGATTCAAACGGTTCAGAGCCGAGAGGACTAGGAACCCAGCCTGCGATCGCTTTTCGCTGCGCCACTAATGGCTGAGAGTGAACAATCGGCAACCGCAACACTTCTTGATGCAAAATGGTGTCCACTTGAGCATAGACTTTGGCTCTCTCGGCTTGAGTTTGAATGGCTCGTCCTTGGTTCAAAAGCTGAAAGACAGTGGCATTTTTCCAGTTGCCAATATCGGTGGTGGCACCGGGACCGTAGTGAGGAAAGTAAAAGCTATCGGGATCGCCATAATCTGCCGTCCAGCCCAACATGAAAGATTGGTAGCCAGGAGGCTTCCGCCGATTGGCTAAGTAGGCTGCCCAGTCCTGCGTTTTGAGACTAATGCGGATGCCAACGGCGCTAAGGTCGGCGGCGAATGCTTCGGCGATGGGTTTAGGCGTGGGAAAATAGGGGCGAGAAACGGGCATATACCACAGGTCTAGATCGAACCCGTTGGGGTAGCCTGCTTCGGTGAGTAGCTGTTTCGCTTTTTGCGGATCAAATGGATAGGCGACAAGGGAGGCATCGTTTGCCCAAGCGAGGGTTTCTGGGAGAAAGTGAGGGTCGTGGGTGCCCAAGTCGCCCCAAAAAGCTTGGACGATCGCGGACCGGTTGATGGCATGGGCGATCGCTTGGCGCACTTTCACGTTTGACAATGGCTTATAGCTGGGATTCAACGCCAAATAGCCCACATTAAACGAGGGACGGGCGATCGCCGTTAAGTTTGCATCGGCATCAATTTCTTTCTTTTGATCGGGGGCTAAATCGACGGTGAAATCGATCTGTCCGGCGCGCAGTTGAGCCAACCGTGCCGCAGGATCGGCAACAAAGCGGATGACCAGTTGATTCACCTTGGGAAACCCCGATCGCCAATAGGTCGGGTTTTTCTCTAGGACAATGCGATCGCCCGTCCGCCATTCTTTGAACACAAACGGACCCGTTCCCACTGCCAAAGAACCCGGTGTGCCATACTTTGCCCCCGCTTTTTGAACGGCAGTGGGGCTAACCATGCCAAAATAAGCCGCCGCGATCGCGTTTGGAAACGCGGCGAACGGCTGCTTGAGTCCAATCTGCACGGTTACCGCATCGATCACAGTGACAGATTGCACAATCGAATCAGGGGAGCCTTTGAAGCCGCCAAATATCTGTGACCATACTTCATAAATCTTGCCAGCGTTACGGTAACCTTGGGGATGGTTGGCATCCCACCAGCGCTCAATATTAAACTTAACTGCCGCCGCATTAAAAGGCGTGCCGTCTTGAAACTTGACCCCTGGTTGCAGTTTAAATATCCAGGTTTTGCCATCGGCAGAGGCTTTCCATTCGGTGGCTAAGGCTGGCTCCAAGTCGGTTGTTCCCGGCTTAAACTCCATCAGGCGATTGTAAATTTGGTTTTGCACAATCACCGAGTTGCCGTCGGTAATATTTCCGGGTTCCAAGTTGACGGGCTGCCCAGTCGATCCATAGACTAAAGCGGATGACGATGAGGCAGCGGTTCCACTGGAAACGGGTGCAGACGGTTGATTGCTTGCGGTACAGTTCGTTAATACGATCGCGGCAATAAACGCGATCGCCAGTCGCCAACCTCGCCATTTTTGCATTCGCCATTGTTGCCAAATCATTTTTTCCTTTCCCCGCCATGCCAGCAAAGACCTTACTTAATATAAGTCCTGATGCGGAATTTGTTTGACCAGGATTGATTGGGGTCAGCCAACGCGATGTGCAACTAAGAACCCTCACCCCAAACCCCTCTCCCGCTCTGGGAGACAGGGCGGTTTTATTGTGAGGGTAGGAAAGTGAGGATGGACTGAAATCCTATATCAGTATCAGTCCATGACCCTCAT
>NZ_JBFPDP010000009.1:0-148115 GCF_040830845.1 Sivoneniella epilithica UHCC 1019 | reverse complement strand
GGCAATTTACGACTCAAGATGCCCGCATCAAACTCAAGCGTCTCTATCCATCAATTCTTTCTTGACAGACTACTAGCCGCTTGGAGGTTGCTGGCTGGAGGATTGACAGGAACAGTTGCTCTCGTTGGCGTTGTCATCAACGGTGGCATTAGTGCCGTTATCGCCAGCGGAAACATGAGGGTTTGTTTAGCACGTCTCCGGTTTCTAGGCTGCTGACTTGCCGCGATCGCCGGGGTCGTAGCAGCGCCCGATCTACTCGTGGCGGCGATCGTTGGCGGCAAGGCTAAGTTTTGAGCTAGCGAAGTTAACACTTCTACTTTAGTGACAGGTTGATTGGGGCGAAATTCTCCACCTAGATAGCCCTTCATAAACCCCATTTCGTAAGCTTCTTCAATTGCCGAACTTGCCCAGTAGCCCTCTGGAATATCTTTATAGACGCTACCACTGGCAATTTGCCGCTCTGAAGGCTGAGCAAAAGCTGCTTGAAGGATGGCTGCAAACTCGTCACGCTTGACTGGTTGTTCAGGGCGATAGGTGTTGTCAGGATAGCCTGTAACGATATTGCGCTCTGCTAAAGCTTGAATAAATGGCTGCCCCCAATAGGCTTGAGTATCGGGAAAGCTTGTGTTTGTAGCAGCCGCAAAAAGTGGAGCCGGACTAGGGGACAGGTAAGGTGAAATCGCTCCCGCCACAAATCCTAATGTCAAGAGGGTGGCGCGAATCGGTGAGTGATGCCAAATGTGAAAAATCATAATTTTTTAGCGAATTACTTCTACTCACCAAGAGTAGTAATTAGTTGATCTGGCTTCATGTATCACAAGAGGTAATCTGATTGCAGGGAATAATCCAATAAATTAGGCGTTAGGTTAGGCTTTTTATTCAGTACAACTCTTGCGTAAATCGGGATGCGTAAATCGGGAAGAGAGGGCGATCTCAAAGTTGGCGATCGCTGCAACCAGGTTAAAGCGCAATCCGAAACATTTTAGAAATGGACAGGAAGAGCTTCTACTTGATTTTTCCCACCTCCTAAACAAATCTTTAACCACTTGCTGAATATCAACTAACATTGCTCACGCCACACCTCACACCTTTTGAGGTTGGACTTTCCTGCTTTTCAGGCTTAGCCCTTAAATTTCTCGGAAAGCAGCCAAAAAGTAGAGGTCGTTATTGAAAATGCTTGCTATACCTAAGATAAGAAACTGAATACGTAGCAAATTGCTGCACTTGTTGCAATGTGGGTCAAGCTATGGACGGTGATCTCGTCATTGCTAGAAGAATAGTTGTAGCTAAAAGAATAGTTGCAGAGCAGTGTGATAAAGGCTGCTTAACTAGAAGCACAGCCGCTAGGCAAGGTTGTGTTTTATCCCCGTTCAAAATGCTCATCCTCATCACAGGATTGGCATCGTTTCGTTCTATTTTGCAAAGCTTTTGGTTGATCTAGTCCAACCAGGAGTAGTGTTTTGCATGATTCAATTTCACCTTCTTTTGGTTTAGCTATGTCCCAGCAATCCATCCAAATTGATCCTTTGGATAGTCCCCATCCAGTTCCTTGGGGCTGGGTATTAGCCACGTTAAATGCCAGTAGTTCAAGCAATTTATCGGGAACTTATTGCTATCGCAGCCAATCACTGATTTCGCCCGGTCAAGATTACGCGGCTTACAGCCGAATTCAAATGCAGGTTGAGCCAGAGTATTTTCGCAGTCATGTCACCAGTGTGTTGTTTTTGGAAAACTTGCGAACGGGCGATTTACAGGCAATTACCCCTGCATCTCCGCTGGCAGACAACCCCTTTTTGAATACGGGTGGAGATTTAGAAGGGCGGATTTCGATGGTGATCCCGGTGTCTTGGTCTGAGTCGGGCGATCGCTTACTAGCGCGCGAATTTGAATCATTTTTCGGGTCAGATATTGCCTCCGATTATGCGGTGATTGTGAATCAGCCTCGCAATCGGGTCAATACCGTGGCTCCGACTAAAATTGACTATACCAATGCCATCTTGTTGGGCTGGAGCCACTGTCAGCCTGAACTGGTTTTGTTTAGAGCGGGCATGATGGGCGATGAAAATTGGCAGCAGTGGAGGGTAGATACGACGGGGCAAACCATTTTGGCGAAGGGCGATCGCCCAGTTACCTACGGGCAGGTCAGCAATAGCGTGTGGACAGGACCTCAAATGCAACCCCAGTAGTGGAAAGTAGGTGTCAAGGGTTCGGGATGAGAAGAAAGAGCATGTGAGCAAATCCTTAAAATGCAACTCTCGGTTTCCCACGCTTCGTGTTTTGCGATACAAATATTCTAATTTTCTATTCATACTATTAGTTACAAACAAAAAATATTCAGCAAAGCTTGGACAGTTGGAAAGAGGTATACCCAGACGAGATCGGGTATACCTCTTTCCTCTCAGGCGACTGCTGGAGATTGTCCAACCTTGTTCGTCTACTTTTTTTGATGATTAGCCCCTGTCAATCGCCTCATCATTTGACTAAAATTTTCTCTACTGGATAATTATGGAAACTGAAACGTTAAACGGCATACCTTCACCCTCGGATGCAGTAATGCTAGAACCGCCCGTTATAGAACCTAAGGTTCCGAAAGATAAAAGGAAGAAAAAAGAAAAGAAAAAAAATCTCGACTCTAAGCACCTAAAGCTAAAAGCGCTTTCTTATCCTTCAGAAGGAGAAGGAAGTTCTAAGTTGGATAGCAAGTTTTATGAGAAAGAACTTGCCCGACTGCAAATTGAACTGGTGAAAATGCAGTATTGGGCAAAGCATACCGGCACTCGGATTGTTCTTCTGTTTGAGGGTCGTGATGCTGCCGGCAAGGGTGGCACTATTAAGCGAATTACTGAACAGCTTAATCCTCGTGGTTGTCGGGTGGTGGCGTTGGGTACGCCAAGCGATCGCGAAAAAACCGAATGGTATTTCCAGCGCTATGTGCCCCATCTTCCGGCAGCAGGCGAGATTGTTTGCTTCGATCGCAGTTGGTATAACCGTGCTGGGGTTGAGCATGTGATGGGGTTTTGCACCGACGCGCAATATCAAGAATTTATGCAAACTTGCCCAGAGTTTGAGCGGATGCTGGTACGTTCTGGAATCATCTTGCTGAAATATTGGTTTTCGGTCAGCGATGATGAACAGGAACGTCGGTTTCAGTCTCGCACCACTGATCCGGCGCGGCGTTGGAAACTAAGTCCAATGGATCTAGAATCGCGCGATCGCTGGGTGGAATATTCCCAAGCAAAAGACGCGATGCTTTCCCACACCAATATTCCTGAAGCGCCTTGGTTTACGGTGGAAGCAGACGACAAAAAACGCGCTCGTCTTAACTGCATCAGCCATTTCCTGAGCAAAATCCCCTATGTAGATATGACCCCTAAAGCGCTAGAACTGTCGCCTCGTAAAGCCGCTCCGCAAAACTATGTACGCCCACCCCGAAACGAGCAATTTTTCGTACCTACTGTTTATTAGTACGCAATAACTCTAAAGGCATATTTTGCCAAGATAACTGTTCTTACAACACAGTTTGGAACCATCTAACCCAGTATGCTCTCTAAGCACAACCCTCTCGGAGAAAACTAACGATGACCCATGAATTGCGCGTTCAAGCCGTCCATCAAGTGACAGATCGTAAGCCCTTGCCGCCCAAAATGCCCCAACGGTTAGAAGCGCTGTGGGCAACCGATGTTTTTACTTTGAGTAAGATGCAGGCAAGCTTACCCAAAGATGTATTTAGATCTGTTAAGCAAACAGTGCAAACAGGCGGGAAACTGGATGTTTCTGTTGCGGGTGCCGTTGCCGCTGCGATGAAAGACTGGGCAACCTCCAAAGGGGCACTCTACTATGCCCACGTCTTTTATCCCATGACCAACGCCACCGCTGAAAAGCACGATGGGTTTATCTCCGTTCAAAGCGATGGTTCCGTCATCACCGAGTTTACCGGAAAAGTTTTAGTCCAGGGAGAACCCGATGGCTCGTCGTTCCCCAATGGCGGTTTGCGTTCCACCTTTGAGGCGCGGGGCTACACCGCTTGGGATGTGACCAGTCCTGCCTATGTGATGGAAACTGACAACGGTGTGACCTTGTGCATCCCCACCGTTTTCATTTCCTGGACTGGAGAAGCGCTCGATAAAAAAACTCCATTGCTGAGATCGATCGCAGCCATGAGCAAAGCCGCAGTCCGGGTGTTGACGCTTTTGGGACATGCAGAAGTCGCTCCAGTCAACTCTAGCTGTGGCGCGGAACAAGAGTACTTCTTGGTAGATGCTCATTTTGCCCATAGCCGCCCCGATTTATTGCTAACGGGCAGAACGCTGTTTGGCAAACCCGCCGCCAAAGGTCAGCAGTTTGATGATCACTATTTTGGTGCCATTCCAGAGCGCGTTCAGGTGTTCATGCAAGACGTGGAAGAGCGGATGTATCGCTTGGGCATTCCCGCAAAAACCCGACACAACGAAGTGGCTCCGGGTCAGTTTGAACTTGCGCCCTTTTTTGAAGCCGCCAACGTTGCCAGCGATCACCAGCAGTTGATCATGACCATTCTCAAAATGACAGCGAAAAAACATGGATTTGTTTGTCTGCTGCACGAAAAACCGTTTGCGGGAATCAATGGCTCCGGCAAACACGTGAACTGGTCGGTGGGCAACTCAACTCAAGGCAACCTGCTTGATCCAGGCGATACGCCCCACTCGAATATGCAGTTTTTGCTGTTCTGTGGCGCGGTGATTCGCGGCGTTCACAAATATGGTCCTTTGCTACGGGCGGTTGTGGCTACTGCTAGTAATGACCATCGTTTGGGTGCTAACGAGGCTCCTCCAGCCATTATCTCCGTCTACTTGGGATCGCAGCTTGAGAATGTCTTCAAGCAAATTAGCGCAGGGCAGCCCGAAAGCTCTGATCATGCTGGCGTGATGGATTTGGGTGTGGCGACGTTGCCTGTTTTCCCGAAAGATCCGGGCGATCGCAACCGCACTTCTCCCTTTGCCTTCACTGGCAATCGCTTTGAGTTTCGCGCTGTTGGGTCTAACCAATCCGTGTCGGGTCCCTTGGTGGCGATGAACACGATATTGGCAGATTCCCTGACTTGGGTTGCCGATGAATTAGACAGCAAAATGGCAGCAGGCGCAGACTTGAATACAGCGGCTCATGCGGTGCTGAAAGAAGTGATGGACAAGCACAGCAATGTCGTGTTTGGCGGCAATGGCTACTCGGAAGAGTGGCACACAATCGCCGCAGAACGGGGCTTAGCAAACCTCCGAACCACTGCGGATGCATTGCCTGTACTGAAAGCGGATTACATTGAAGAGTTGTTCGATCGCGTGGGTGTGCTAACTCCGGTTGAACTAGAAAGCCGCTTTGATGTATACGCCGAACAGTATATTTTGGCGATCGAGGTGGAAGCGAAGCTCGTCATCAGCATGGCAAAAACCATGATTTACCCCGCTGCCGTTCGCTATTTGTCGGAACTTTCGAGCGCGATCGCGAATCTCAAGGAAATTGGCATTGCCCTAGAGCAAGAAACCGCTGAAAAAGTCGCGGCTCTAACCAAATCCATGACGGACATGATCAGCAAACTCGCCGCTGCCATGGACAAACATGATTTTGCCACCCCAGAAGAACATATGCAGTATTCCTCGCAAACTATTCGTCCTTTAATGGACAAGGTGCGAGAGTATGCCGATGCCTTGGAAGCGGAAGTCGCAGATGATTTTTGGCCACTACCGACCTATCAAGAAATGCTGTTTGTGAAATAAGCGATCGCTTTTCTAACTAAAGGGGCGGGTTTTGAAGAGAAATGAACGGCTAATCCCACCATTCCTCAGCAAAATCCGTTCCTTTCGATTTTTTGGTATGCCTTAAGCGATCGCGCTTTAGTGATAGCGAATATTTGAGGCGCGATCGCAATAGTCTCTGCATTTAGCTACGAGAATCAGATATGCGAAGTTTGGAAATTAGTCATGAATCAAATTTATTTATTTTCATTTTGACGTTTGAATAAACTTTGACATCTAGCTGCTGCATCGCTAGGAAGAAGTCCTTGGCTTCTCACTTCTGAAACACACTGCCCTAGAGATTGAGAAGGTCTTTGATTTTGCAAGACTTTTTCACAAGCACCTGCTGCATCATAAGGAAGAATTCCAGTTCGTCTTAGATCACCAGTACAGCGACCAAGAGTTTGAGTAGAGGATTGACTTTGCACGGAATCGGAGCAACTTGTTAACGCATCGTATAAAAGAAGACCACTTCGCCTTAGATCGGAAACACATTGTCCTAGAGTCTGTTGTGCTGCCGCTGAATTGGTAGTTGCAACAGCTAACAAAATAGAAGATCCAAGGATAGTGAGAAAGCTAAATAGTTTCATAGAGTTGTCCATTTATGAGGGTGAGATTGAACTGATGTCAAGTAGCTAGAGACAAAAGTCGAACTAAATATACAATGATCGCTGAGTTGAAGAGCGAAACTCAATCTGTAGGAAAGCGGGGAGTAGGTTTGACTTAGCTGTGTAATCGCACCTTGGTTGCAGTGATGAGGCTCGATCACAGGATTTCAGCAGTACAGAGCCTAGTTCATAGCTTTAGCATTACTATGGGGTACTACCGAAACTTTCTGTCTATCTTTAATCAAAACTCTGAGTGAAGTTGGTTATTGTGCCTCCCATGTCTGTTTTGAAAAACGGCTGAACCTCACCACGAACATTTTTCTTCAATTCTGGACTACCCCATGTTCTACCTTGAGCATCATGGGCATGAAAATAGATATATCGGTTGTCGATTTGATTTTCTGAATTGAGGATAAGCGCTTTCTCACCAGGCTCTAACTTCCAATATCCACCTGTAGCCCAGGAAGGACTATTACAGTTGTCTGCTCCAACTGACTGAACACAGGAACCACTAGTATCAGTTGGCGTTACTCGATAATGAGCAGCTACCCAAATTGCTCTGCTCGAATTATTTTTTACATTCACAAAATACCATTTCTGACCGCCAAGCTTATCATTGCCACTAGTGCCAACTTGACCATCTACCTTACAATTGCGCTCCCAAGGGTAGCAAAACAGATCCGCCTTTGCTGGTTGTAACATCATGATGCTGAGGCTAGACGCTAGTGCAGAGGTGGTAAGTAATGATGCAATAAATCTTGAATAGTTCATGGTCTTCCTGTATGTAAAGTACGTTTTTTACTTTCTGTGGCAGGAGAAGAAGGAACACTAAAGCTAAATAGCAGTTATGGCTTTAGCTTCACTACCTCAGAATCGTTTGCTCTGCTCTGCTAAATTTGCTCTCAGTTGAATCTAACTTCTGAGTATCCGATTTGGCGGTCGGTAAAAAGTCAGGAAAAAGTCAGTTTTTCCTGAGAGTAGCAGATGGATGAAGGGTATTCTTGATAGAACGGAATACAGAGGGGCGTAAAGATGCAGGTTGAGGAGGCGTTGGCGACGGTTGAGCAGATGAGCGATCGCCTTTGGCACAATATTTTGGCATCGCTAGTGAGTATGCTGACAAACTGGGCAACTTCTGCCAATTTGCGACACTGACGCAACTTTTACCTACGCTGCCTTATCCCCAAACGTTGAAAATAAAGCAATTGTACAGTTTCAGTGATCGCTTCGTATTTGGGCGAAATAGGGCAATCTAGGATTCCTGTCCACAACGGTAGACTGCGATCAGTAGCGATCGCAATCTTTCTAATTGGAACGATAATCACCTCAGAAAGATTGCTTTGCTGGCTGGTTGATTAAACTAAACTGAGGGCAGACAAGAGTTTTAAGTTACCTTAAAGAAGCTTTGATCTGCTTTTTCCGTTCTGTAGCACCGCGATTTTTCATGAATATTTTCAGCCAGTTGTTGAATAAGCCTGCTCTTCCCTCACCCAAACGACAGCGCCGGGGGATTGAAATTAAGTCTTCTCGCGAAATTGAAACCATGCGGCTGGCTGCGAAGATTGTGGCAACCGTTCTTAAGGAGATTTCAGAGCGAGTTGAACCGGGAATGACAACATTGGATCTGGATGTTTATGCAGAGCAGCGGATTCGTGAAATGGGCGCAACTCCTAGCTTTAAGGGATATCACGGTTTTCCTGCATCCATTTGTTCGTCCATCAACAATGAAGTTGTGCATGGCATTCCTAATCGGCGTAAGGTAATTCGGACAGGCGATGTTTTGAAAGTAGATACAGGAGCCTATTTTGAAGGGTTTCATGGCGATTCTTGTATCACGATCGCGGTGGGTACAGTCACTTCCGAAGCCGAACGGTTGATTCGGGTTGCTGAAGCGGCGCTCTACAGAGGGATTGAACAGGTGAAAGCTGGAGCCTATCTGCTGGATTTGGCAGGGGCGATCGAAGATTGTGTTAAGGCAAATGGGTTTACGGTTGTAGAAGACTTCACCGGGCATGGAGTGGGGCGTAACCTGCATGAAGAGCCGTCAGTTTTTAACTTTCGGACAAAAGAAATGCCTAATGAAAAGCTACGGGCAGGAATGACGCTGGCGATCGAGCCAATTGTCAATCAAGGCTCTAAGTATGTCCGCATTTTGGGCGATCGCTGGACTGCGGTCACCGTGGATAAAAAACTCTCTGCCCAATTTGAACACACCGTTTTAGTCACCGAAACCGGGTATGAAATCCTCACCGATCGCACGGCAGTTTAACGAAACTAACGCCATGTTTTGCTCTGAATTCAGGCTAAGCTGAAAACAGCACCTTTCGCTGCCTTAGCCTCCCCACATTTTTTATGAGCGTATGCACCTTACCCAATTGCGATCGCTGGCGATCGTCCTACTGACCAGCTTGAGCCTCGTTTTTAGCCCTTGGTTTACGGCTCCAGCCCATGCCCTAGTTCAAATCAAGCTTTCAGATATTTCCTATCACACCTGTTCGGCTGAAGTGGCAGAAGGAACGGTAACCAGCGGAAACGCAACGGCTGCTAGCTGCTACATTGTCACAGGCAAAGCAGAAAACACATCGGGTAAACCCGTGATCAACGCCGATATTTTCGGACGGATTTACGATGCAAACGATAATTCTGTCATGGAAAACCGTACTCGGCTTGGCTCTATCGAAACAGTCCCTCCTGGCACGAGCGATTTTGAGCTAAGAATTACCGTTGCTGCCAATCAGCCGCCGCCATTAAAACTAGAGCAGTTCAAAGCGGCTGGATTTACTGGCAAAGTTAGGCGGTAAGAAATTCGGCGTTGCTGAATTGATCTATGAACGCCTAAATTTGCCCTCACCCTAGCCCTCTCCCAACGGGCGAGGGAATAAGATTTCTAGCTCCCTTCTCCTTGGGGAGAAGGGTTGGGGATGAGGGAAATCATAGCTGCAATCAGCAACGCCAGAAATTCTTGGTATGGTCTGCATCACAAAGCCTCACTCATCAATGAGCGAGGCTTTTTCATCGCTATCAAGCGAAACGCTTAACAAGACTCGATACAAAATGCTCTCAACAAGCTGCCTTTACAGTCAATCCATTTCTCTTACGAAAGGCGGAAGGAACTCAAGGCTTGCTGAATGAAGCTAAGCAGTAGAAATGCCAGCATTGGAGAGAAATCGAGTCCTCCAAGCGGCGGAATAATGTTGCGGAAGATATTGAGATAGGGATCAGTTAACTGGCTCAAAATTGAGAAGGGCGGATCGAACCAGTTGACATTGGGAAACCAACTCAACAAAATTCGGATCAGCAACAAAGCCAAGTAGATACTAACGAAGGTCGCTAGGGTAGACAACAATAGAGCAACAGGAGAGGCAGTAGTCATAAGCAGTAATACTCGTGGTAGCGATTGTAGGGTGCTAGAGCGTTTTGCCTAGCTTGCAAAACAGCCTAAGCTCAATGTTATTAACGTCCAGTTTAACATTCTACTTTTTGTCTGAACTTTTTCATGGAATTAGCTTTGCCCATGATTTTTTTTGGAGACGACTTGTTCACTGGCATCGCTCACTAACCCGCCATTGACTCCCCCTAATTGCTGGCGCACATCATCGATCGCATCATTTAGCTGGGCGATTTTATCTTCTAAACTGCGACGGGCGGCTTCCATATCCGTTTGGGCACTCGCAGGCTTAAACAAGCCTTTGCGCTGAGTTGTTTTTCCTTCCAAAGGAGTTGCGCCCCCTAATATAGGCTCTTCCGTTTCAGATGCATTTTCAAGCTGCTTTGTGGCAATGAGCGCACCCACAACACCGCCCAAAACTCCACCGACTAAGGAACCTAGTAAAAACCCACCTGCAAATCCGTCTTGTTGACTCATTACAAACTAAATCACTTGCTTTAGAAGAAACAAACTAACCATTGTTCTCTCAGCTTAGCGGCTGTAGCATCAGACTGATACACAATCTCCCGTGTTTAGCGTATCATTTCACGTACCAAAGGTGCGATCGCCTGCATCTCCAAGTCCTGGAACAATAAAACCCTGTTCATTCACCTGTTCATCGATCGCAGCCGTATAAACCTGCAAACTTGGATAGGCAGCACTCAATTTTTGTAAAGCGGGTGGAGCCGTTACCACCGAAATAATCCGTACCATCGCCGGATCAATTCCCCGTTTGGTCAGTTCCGCCATCACTGAAATAATCGTTCCACCCGTGGCTAGCATTGGCTCTGGAATTAGCACACGGGTTTGAGGGTCAAACTGATCGGGTAACTTATTGAGATAGCAACTCGCTTCTAAGGTGGCTTCATTGCGAACAAAGCCCAAATGATAAATTGAGGCGAGGGGCAGCAAGGTTTGAGCGCCATCCATCAACGCTAACCCTGCCCGCAAAATGGGCACTATTGCCACAGGAGCTTCTGAATCCACAAAGGTGCCTGGACAAGTCGCTAAAGGCGTTTCCAGGGTAACATCTTTGGTGGGCAGCCAGTCGCGAATTGCTTCATAGGTGAGCCAGCGACCCAACTCAGTCATTGAGATGCGAAACAATGAAGAGGGAGTCGCTGCATTTCGAGCGATCGCTAGCCAGTGCTTAATTAAAGGATGGGGCGGAACGTAAACCCGTAATTGAAGAGTCATAGCGACTGAAATAGCACTTTGGCTGTAAGCATTGCCTCATAATACTTCCCCTTGGTGGTTTTTGCAGTAGCAGAAGTGGCAAGGCGATCGCCCTGAATATTGCATATCTGCTTTTATTGAGAAACTATTTCAATATAGTTGACATCTAATATCAATAAGTTTATATTGTTCTCAAGTGTTCTCCTCTCTGAAGGATCGGCAGGTGGGATTGGTCAGCGTTTGCGGCTAGTCCCATTTTTTTTGCAAACAAATCGGGATTAGCGATTAGGACAGATGAGTGCTGAGTGCATCCACGTAAAAAAATCTGCTGAGGGACACTTGCAGATACACTAAAAAAGGTTGTGGTCATCCGTTGCCCGACTGGAGTTTTTGTAGCATATTCTTGTGGTATCTCCTCTGCCTGTGTCTTCTAGCTCTGAGTTATCTTCCAATTCCACGGGTTCTAATAGTAAGACGATGACAGAATTTGATGTGATTGTGATTGGCTCTGGCATTGGTGGATTGGTCACTGCGACTCAGCTTGCCATTAAAGGCGCTAAGGTGCTGGTTTTAGAACGATATGTAATCCCTGGTGGCAGTGCTGGATATTTTGAGCGATCGGGCTATCGTTTTGATGTTGGCGCTTCGATGATGTTTGGGTTTGGCGATCGCGGCACCACCAATCTTCTGACTCGCGCTTTGGCAGCAGTCGATATGCAGCTTGAAACGATTGCCGATCCAGTGCAAATTCACTACCACTTGCCTCAGAATCTAGAAGTAAAAGTTCATCGAGATTATGAGAAGTTCTTGCAAGAATTGATTACACGCTTTCCCCATGAAGCAAAAGGCATTCGGAAATTTTATGATGAGTGCTGGAACGTTTTTAACTGCTTAAACGCGATCGAACTGTTGTCTCTAGAAGAACCGCGCTATCTCATGCGAGTGTTTTTTCAGCATCCTCTTGCCTGTTTAGGCTTAGCCAAATATCTGCCGAAGAATGCTGGAGATTATGCTCGACAGTTTATTCGCGATCCCGAACTGCTGAAATTTATTGATATGGAGTGCTTTTGTTGGTCAGTCGTGCCAGCCGATCTCACGCCGATGATTAATGCAGGGATGGTGTTTAGCGATCGCCATTACGGTGGCATCAACTATCCCAAGGGCGGCGTTGGCAAAATTGCTCAAGCGCTCGTACAAGGCTTGGAAAAATATGGTGGGCGGATTCAATATAAAGCTAGAGTTACACAAATTATTGAAGAAAATGGTCGTGCGATCGGCGTACAGCTTGCGACCGGTGAAACATTTCGGGCAAAACGAATTGTTTCCAACGCGACCCGCTGGGATACTTTTGAAAAATTGCTATCACCCGAAAAAATGCCGATCGCTGAGAAGAAATGGCAACAGCGCTATCGCAAATCTCCTAGCTTTCTAAGTCTTCATCTTGGCGTTAAGGCAGCGGCGCTCCCGGCGGACACAGAATGCCACCATATTTTGCTAGAAGACTGGAATAATATGGAAGCAGAAGAAGGCACTATTTTTGTATCGCTTCCGAGCCTGCTTGATTCCAGTCTTGCCCCCAGTGGATGCCATATTATTCATGCGTTTACCCCTAGTTGGCTAGAAACGTGGCAGGGACTCTCACCCACGGAGTATGAAGCGCGGAAAGAAGCGGCAGCGGCTCGGATTATTGATCGGCTAGAAGCAATTTTCCCGAATCTTTCTGCCCATTTAGACTATCAAGAAGTGGGAACTCCCCGCACTCATCGCCGCTTTTTAGGACGAGACAATGGCACTTATGGTCCTATCCCAACCCGCAAGCTAGCAGGATTATTAGGAATGCCCTTTAACCGCACGGCAATTTCGGGGCTTTACTGCGTGGGAGACAGCACTTTTCCAGGTCAAGGGCTGAATGCAGTCGCTTTTTCTGGGTTTGCTTGTGCCCATCGAGTCGGGGTTGACCTTGGTTTATAGGATCGGCGAGATTGTTAGAGGCTGTATGCTCAATCGACAACCCGTAGTCGTCCGGCGCGGAGCAGTTCAAATACACGATTAATCAGGGCTTCTTCTGTGGAATTGAGTGTGTTTAAAGCAAGGAGTGTTGCCATAAATTGCTGTTGATCTGCCCGGTTAATCCGCCCAGAGGAAGTGATCTTTTGAACTATTTGCTCAATGGTGATGTTAGCTGAAATTTTTGCTTGCTCCATATTTAATTAGCCGCAATTCACTCTCAAAGTGTAGATTTTCATGGACTATGGAAGTTTGCTTGGAGGGTTAGTTTAGTTCTCTTTACAGACTTTCTACTGGTCAAAGTTTTATAGTTTGAATGACTAATGCTCAATAGGGTAATTGAATCTAGCGTTGAATTACATCGATAAAATTACCAAGTTGCAAGCTCTGCGATCGCACAGGCAACAATCGTAAATTCCTCATGAGATTGGAGTGTTTCTAATGATGGGTTAGGTAAATACTATGAATCCTGAGGATTTGATAAAGCGGCGAGCGCAAAACCAAATCCCCAGGATTCAGGAAACTAACCTAATTAAAAGACGTTGAAATTTACTCAGCAGTTGCTAGTTCAGTGCTGCCCCGATTGCGGCGGCGGGTTAAGGAGTTGAATAGCATAATGCCGATCGCCTTAATTAAGCTGCCTTCCAACTCTTTAAACATCGTCATGTTCAGCCCAAAAGCATGATTGGCTTCATCCACAATTTGGTCTGCTGTAGTATCATCTACGGGCAAATCGTTCATTGCCTGACGATACTTATTCTTAAAGGCTTTCTCGTCAGAAATCGTTGGAAACTCGTAGAAGTGAGTGCCTTCGCCATCCACCAAGTTCATCCCCCGTTGAGCGACCCCTTTGAGGATTTGCCCACCCGACAAATCACCTAGATAGCGCGTGTAGGAATGGGCAACCAGCAACTCAGGCTGCGTATTAGAAACCTCCCGAATCCGAGCCACGTAGTCTTGAGCCGCAGTAGAAGGAGCGACTTGTTCACGCCAGTTGGTGCCGTAGTAAAAACCGAGATCTTGCTCTAAAGATGCTTTACGGTTTAGCTCTGGAAAGTAAATTTGAGACAGGATGGGATGATGTTGATGGCGCTCAAGCTCTTCTTCCATAGCAGAATAAACGAAGTAGAGATTGGCAGCGAGTTTGCGGTAAGACGTTTTTTCGACGGTTCCTTTTAAAAAACAGGCAACAAATCCGGTATTTTCTGCCATGGAGTGCGACTTCTTAGTGCCCTCGCGCAGTTTGGTTGCTAAATTACTACTCATGCTAAATCGTTCAGCCTATCGTTAGTTTTCAGGTGTAGATGTGTTCTAGAACGCTAAAAAGCCACCTAATTTGTTACGTTAGACCGATTTAAGCAGCCTTTTTATTAAAAATTCTGAAGTCAAGGAAGCGATTTACAAGCGTAATCTAGTGTGAAAGGCTGATTGCAGAGTGTAAGTGGTATCCAAAAAACTGAACCCTGCTTTACCTAGCGATACATGGCTTTCCATTAGGCTTTACAATCCGCAAGAAATATTCTTAGTTGCTATTTTTCGGTGGAAACGACCTGGGGCAATCCCATGCTGTAGTTCATCACGCGAGATTCTAAGTTGTAGGAAATTTCGCCCTTTTGCAGCAGCGATCGCACAAAATGTTCCAAATCTGAGCCAATGCGACGAATATTGTAATCTGTTAGATCTGCGCCACTGTAGGCTTCTACGCCCTCGTCGAACTTACGATAGACCTGCTGTAAAGTGTCTTCATTCCAGATGAACTCATTATCGGGGTCAACATCAAGCGTTAACACATTCTCGCTAGGAAGCAGTTCATTATTCTCAACAGTGGCAGTAAAAATGTGGATGTGGCGGGTTGTAGACTTTAACAGCATTGGAAGACCCAGACAAACGTAGGATTACGCCCTTAATTGTAAGAGCAATTTCGTCCTGTTTTGCTCTATTAAAACATTATAGATTTCTGTAGGAACAATAAAGAATACGCAATTGTTATAGAGGATTATCTCAGTAGACTCGTATCCATCTCGCTAGGCAACCCCACGGCTTTGGAATTATGACGACCAATCTTGCTGACCAAACCAGTTCTTCTCTGCGTATTATTGGGTTGACTGGAGGAATCGCAATGGGAAAAACTCTAGTTTCTGAGTATTTATCAACTCAATATAAATTGCCAATTTTGGACGCTGATATCTATGCCAGGGAAGCTGTTTTGCCAGATAGTTCGGGGCTACAAAGCATTGTGGATCGATACGGCTCTGGAGTGCTTTTACCTGATCGTACCCTAAACCGTCAGCGGTTGGGAGAGATTATTTTTAGCAGTCCGGCGGAGCGGCTTTGGGTTGAGCAATGCATTCACCCCTATGTGCGCGATCGCTTTGTGCAGGCTATTAGCCATCCTCCGCTAAACGATCCTCAGCACTATCCAATTGTGGTGATGGTGGTGCCGCTATTATTTGAAGCGCGTATGACGGATTTGGTGACTGAAACCTGGGTAGTCATTTGCTCAGAAGATCAGCAAATTGAACGATTGATGAATCGCGATCGCTTAACCCTAGATCAAGCGCACGCCCGAATTAATAGTCAGATGGAAATTACGAAAAAAAAAGTTCATGCAACAGTGATATTGGATAACTCCTCGACTCCAGAAGCGCTGTATCACCAAGTCGATCGCCATATTGCTCAACAAACTCATGCAGGCGGACAAAACTAACTGAACAGGGTCTGTTTTTCTTCTTTTCCCCGTTTATGTTGCAAGGTCGATAGGATGGAATAGGATTTTGGCATACTTGCATTGGCAGTACGCCTGATCGCAGTTTTTCCTTTCACCTTCTTTGTTGATAAGTATCCATGCTGCTGTTTCTGCGAATTGAAAATTTTGCCCTAGTGGATCGCTTGGAGTGGAAGTTGGGCACGGGGCTAACCGTGTTGACGGGCGAAACAGGGGCGGGAAAATCCATCATTTTGGATGCGATCGATGCGGTGTTGGGCGGCAAGGTGACCAGTCGTGCCGTGCGAACAGGTGCCGATCGGGCGTTAGTGGAAGCCACCTTTCGATTAGAACCAGCACTCAGCGATTGGTTGAAGGCGCAAAGTATTGATATTGCATTGGGCGATGGAGCAGCGGGTGATTTGACAGCGGAAACGCTGGTTTGCAGCCGAGAAATTGTTGCTAGCGGCAGCAGCCAGCGCAGCCGATCGCGGGTGAATGGCGCATTGGTCAACAAGCAACAGATGGAACACCTACGCGATCGCTTGGTGGAACTGACTGCTCAAGGGCAAACCGTGCAGCTTGGGCAACCGGGGTTACAGCGCGACTGGCTCGATAGCTATGGCGGCGATGCATTGCTTAAGACCCGCGATCTCGTAGGTATTGCCTTTAGTGCCTATCAGCAAGCAGTGCAAGCATTGGAAAATCGCCGTCGTGCTGAGCGTGAGCGGCTGCAACAATTGGATTTGTTTGATTACCAACTGCGGGATCTAAACGCGGCAAACCTCACAGAACCCGATGAGCTAGAGCAGCTAGAACAAGAAGCCAAGCGTCTCAGCCACAGCGTCGAACTCCAGCAGCAAAGCTATTTGGTCTATCAAACCCTCTACCAAAGTGATACCGATGCCAAAGCCTGCGTTGATCTGCTGGGTCGTGCCGAAAAAACTCTGACCGATATGGTGGAAATTGACACTGAGTTGCAGCCGATTTTGGAACTGGTGACGGGGGCGTTTGCCTCGATCGAAGAAGCTGCGCGAGAAATTAATGCCTATGGTGAAAACATTGAAGCCGATCCCCAACGGCTCAGCGATGTGCAAGATCGCACCTCAGAATTGAAGCAAGTTTGCCGCAAGTACGGACCCACCTTGGCGGAGGCGATCGACTTGCGCGATCGCCTGCAAACCGAACTCCTTGAACTCACGGGCGGCGGACAATCCGTAGAAGAATTAGAGCAAGCAGTCAAAGATGCTCAGAAAATCTTAGAAACGCGCTGTGCTGAGCTAACCCATCTCCGTCAAACTGCCGCTAAAGATCTCGAAAGCCGTCTAATTGGCGAACTAAAGCCGTTGGCAATGGAAAAGGTGAAGTTCCAGGTGGGAATTGCAGCGATCGCGCCTGCTGCCATGGGAGCCGATCAAATCACCTATTTATTCAGCCCCAATCCAGGGGAGCCGCTGCAACCTCTAACGGAAACTGCCTCTGGTGGTGAAATGAGCCGTTTTCTGCTGGCACTGCAAGCCAGTTTCTCCCAGGTCGATCCCGTGGGAACGCTGGTGTTTGATGAAATTGATGTCGGCGTATCGGGGCGGGTCAGCCAAGCGATCGCCGAAAAACTATTTCAGCTTAGCCAACATCACCAAGTTCTCTGCGTCACCCACCAACCGATCGTTGCCGCCATGGCAGATCACCATTTTCGAGTTAGCAAACAGATCATCGACGCGATCGAATCGGTAGATGAGTTACCCAGTGATAATGGCACCCACAAACCCGGTAAATCTAGACGGGGCAGCAAAAACACTAAAGCAGAACCACTCAACAACACGCCCGATCAGCCCCCATCCCACACGCCAGCCGATGCCGTTCGTACCGTTGTGCGGATTACGTCCCTTTCCAACGAAGACCGCAAACAAGAACTCGCCCAACTCGCCGGAGGGCAATCCGCTCAAGAAGTGATCGCCTTCGCAGAATCTTTGCTAACCCAAGCTGCGGTTATTCGGCAGGCTCAGACAGGGAAAGAGGGAGGGGCGATCGCCGCAGAATCAACTCCTGCATCCAAACCCTCTCGCGCCAAAACCGCTAAAAAAGCTTAAGTTTTACCACTTCTATGAACATTCTTGAAGCCCTAAAAGCAGACTATCAACAGTTTCCCCATAACCAAACCTATAGCCTCTACGCCGAAGATGTTTTCTTTAAAGACCCGATGACCGAGTTTCGCGGAGTCAAACGCTATCAGGCAATGATTCGCTTCATCGAAACCTGGTTTCGTAACTGCACCATGCAAGTCCATGATATTCAGCAAAACGGCGATCGCATTCGCAGCGATTGGACGCTCAGTTGGAACACTCCCCTACCCTGGAATCCTCACATTGCCATCAGCGGTTGGAGCGACCTAACCATAAACAATCAGGGATTAATCATCTCTCACATCGACCACTGGCACTGCTCCAAACTTGATGTCATCAAACAACACTTCAGCTAGTCCCCAACTCCGAACTCAAAACTCCGAACTCCGAACTCAAAACTCAAAACTCAAAACCTAAAACCTAAAACTTTCTCCCTACCATCCATCCGTCTCCGCTTCGTCCCAAATCTCCAGATCCAGTTCGCGCAAATACGTCAACGCGCTTTGAATATTGGCATGAGTTCCCCGCAACTCCAAAGCAAACCAGCCGTCTCCATTTGCATTTTTCCCCAACACCGCCGCAGTAATGTTCACTGTCAAGTGAAATTGCGATACCAGGCGAGAAATCACTGGATCTTGATGATGGTCTTTTGGAATGCGGACTCGAATTAACTGCTGAGTCAGACGCTGATTTTCCACAATGCTGATAGACATAAAACAACCTGTTTTTGAAAACTACCCAATCTCCACAAATAACGGTTTATCGATAGAGATTATGTACTTAACTAGCTTAAATGCTAGAGTCCTAGTTTCGCAACCCCTCGAAATTCTCAATTTGGCTGGAATTGCCCTGCTCAAACCGTCTACCCTCAAGGCGCGGTGCTAAAGTAAAAGAATGTAAACAAATTCTCAGGAAAGTAGCAGTCATGCGCGTAATTCTAATGACAGGCAAAGGTGGCGTTGGCAAAACCTCCGTTGCGGCTGCGACCGGATTGCGTTGTGCCGAAATGGGACATAGAACCCTCGTCCTCAGTACCGATCCGGCTCACTCCTTGGCAGACAGCTTTGATATAGAAATGGGGCACGATCCCCGCTTGGTGCGTCCCAATCTATGGGGCGCTGAATTGGATGCCCTCAAAGAGCTAGAAGGAAATTGGGGAGCCGTTAAACGCTACATTACCCAAGTTTTGCAGGCACAGGGTTTAGACGGTGTGCAGGCTGAAGAGTTGGCAATTCTTCCCGGCATGGATGAGATTTTTGGATTGGTGCGAATGAAGCGCCACTATGACGAAGGCGAGTATGATGTGCTGATTATTGACTCGGCACCCACGGGAACCGCCTTGCGCCTGTTGAGCCTACCTGAAGTGGGCGGTTGGTATATGCGCCGCTTCTATAAGCCGTTTCAGGGGATTTCTGTAGCATTGCGACCCTTGGTGGAGCCATTTTTTCGTCCGATCGCTGGCTTTTCCTTACCCAACAAAGAAGTGATGGATGCGCCCTACGAATTTTATGAACAAATCGAATCACTCGAAAAAATTCTCACCGATCCGACGCAAACATCAGTGCGGCTAATCATGAATCCAGAAAAAATGGTGATTAAGGAATCGCTGCGTGCCCATGCCTATCTGAGTTTATACAACGTGGCAACCGATATGGTCGTGGCAAACCGGATCATTCCTGAAGAAGTCAGCGATCCGTTCTTTGCCCGTTGGAAAGAAAACCAGAAGCAGTATCGCCAAGAAATTCACGATAATTTTTCACCGCTGCCGATTAAAGAAGTGCCGCTTTATTCTGAGGAAATGTGTGGGCTAGAAGCCCTCGATCGCCTTAAGGAAACGCTCTATCCTGAAGGCGAAGATCCGGCGCAGATCTACTATAAAGAAACCACCATGCGGATTGTGCAAGAGCAGCAAGAATATAGCTTGGAAGTCTACTTACCTGGAATTGAAAAGCGCCAAGTTGAACTCAGCAAAACGGGCGATGAACTCAACATCCGCATTGGCAACCATCGCCGCAACCTCGTTCTGCCGCAAGCCCTGGCAGCGCTCCAGCCCTCCGGTGCCAGAATGGAAGAAGACTACCTCAAAATCCGTTTTGCTGCGGTTTAAGCAAAGTTGAAAATTTACCCTATCAACCAGGCAAATAGAGCCTTGGGGCTAAGCTGTAACTGGCTAGCAAAAACTGGTGTCGGAAGAACTTCATCTGGCTGATCAAATACTTCCGTCTCTTGTTTTGGACGGTAGACAAATACTGTTTTCTCATCGGGATCGATCAGCCAACCCAGTTGAGTTCCGTGCTTCAGGCAATGCAGAATATTTTTCGTGACTTTCGTTTGGCTTTGAGCCGGAGACAAAATCTCAATTGTCCAATCTGGCGCAGCAGCAAAGGTATTGGCAACTTCCCCATTCTGATCACAGGGAATCCGGCTCCACACAAAAACTGCGATGTCGGGAACAACAGAGCGATCGCCGAAACTACACCGTAACTCTGGAAACGCACGAGCAACGCGCTGAGGCTTAACAATGCCGTTGATCGCGGGTACAAGTTCGCCTTGAATAGCACTATGTTTCCCTTGAGGCATCGGTTTCAAGATAATTTGACCATCAATGTATTCACTCGCAGGTTTTGTTTCCGGTAACTGGAGAAACTCCGCCAATGTCAACGTTTTAGAGGATGCTTGTACCATTTTGGGCTTACCTTTAGTCTGCCAGATCGGATGCTGCTTCCTAATTCTAGCTAGAAGTTCAATCAGAAAATCATTCTAATTCAGCGTCTTAGAGTGTGTTTAAAGTTACCTCAAAATGCGTTTTGACGCTGTTTAGAAAGTCGAAAATCACCATATTAACTAGGCAAATAGATCCTTGGATGTGAAACGCTGCCTATCAAACTTGAATGACAATTTTTCCCACTACTTGTCGCTGTTCCAGGTGGCGAATTGCGGCGGGAACTTCACTCAGGTCATAGCACTGATCAATCAAGGGGACAATTTTGCCTGCCATCATAAATTCCCTTAACGTGAGCAGATCGGTTTGATTAGGTTTTACCATTAGACATTTCACCCTGCGGCGGCTGATTCTCGAAATCCAAGATCCGAGAATCATTACCAGGAAAAGTCGAGGAATAGATCCGCCAACTAGGACGTAGGTTCCCTGGGTCGTCAATGCTGGCAAATAGTCAAAAACGGAACGGTAGGCTGCCGCATCAAAGATCAAGTCATAACGCTGCCCCTGTTGAGTAACATCGGTTTGGGTATAGTCAATCATGTGATCTGCACCGAGCGATCGCACCCTGTCCATTTTTGTCGTGCTACATACAGCAGTCACTTCAGCACCCAATGCTTTGGCAATCTGCACCGCAAACGACCCCACGCCGCCAGATGCACCATTGATCAATACAGACTGCCCTGGCTGTATCTGACCCACATCTCGTAAGCCCTGCAACGCAGTCAGAGCGGCACCAGGAACTGCTGCCGCGTCTTCAAATGTTGTAGCGATCGGCTTCAGCACCAGTGCGGCTTCTGTGACACAAACGTACTCGGCAAAGGCACCAAACCCATAGTCCGACAAATCACCAAAGACCTCATCGCCGGGTTCAAACTGCATCACATCTTTGCCAACGGCTTCAATTCGTCCTGCCATATCAAATCCGAGAATCTTAATTTTTGGCTTCAGTAAACCGCCAAACATAAGGCGGCTGATGAATGGAGTCCCTCGCATTAGATGCCAGTCACCCGCATTGACGGACGCAGCATGAACCCGAACCAACACGCCATTGTCTGGCACGACGGGCTTATCAACCTCCTCCAAACTCAACACATCGGCTGAACCATAATCAGTCTGGACGATCGCTCTCATTTTGCCATTCCTGCTGTGATCTCCTTGAGCAGGGGCGAGGACATTCGCTGTTTTCATATTTTCTCCAATGGGGAAGAACTTGACTTAGGAGCAACCCAGCCTTTAGCTGTACTTACAGTGTAAGTTTAACTTACGGCGTAAGTTTGTCAAGATGAAAACGGGTCAAGATGAAAAGATAGAAAGTATGTGATGTGTGACTTTCCCAATGACCCTCACCCTAAGTCCCTCTCCCGCTCTGGGAGAGGGATTTAGGGTGATTCTTGCTCCCCTTCTCCTGCTTTGGGAGAAGGGGCTGGGGGATGAGGGCGAATTAGTTGCACGTCAGGTGAAAGTAGATTGAGCCTTCTAACGCTGGCTTACTTTATCCGTTAAGAATCCATGCCAAGTAGGTTTAATGTCTCAAATGAGTAACCCTGATGCACCGCCCCCAAGTCCGCTGAGCCGAGAACGAGTCCTACGTGCGGCGCTCCGTTTGGCTGACGAAGGCGGTATTGAGTCCCTTTCTATGCGGAAACTGGCTGAGGAATTGGGCGTACAGGCAATGTCGCTGTATAACCATGTCACGAATAAGGATGATGTGATATGTGGCATTGTCGATATCGTGGTGGGCGAGATTGAGGTGCCTAGCTTGGAAACGGACTGGAAGACGGCAATGCGACGGCGAGCGATCGCGGCTCATGAGGTGTTGTTGCGTCACCCTTGGGCAACAATGGCACTGATGTCACGGGTTAACATCGGGTCGGCAATGTTGCACTACATCGATGCAACGCTGGGATGTTTGCGCGAAGCTGGTTTTTCCATTGAGATGGCAGATCATGCATGGAATGCGATCGATAGTCATATTTATGGATTCACGCTCCAAGAACTGAATTTTCCATTTGAGGCGGCGGAATATTCCGAAGCAGCAGAGAATTACCTTTCCCAAATCCCCGCTGACCAATACCCTTACTTCAATCAACTCGCACGTCACGTTATGGGCAAACACTACGACGGTATTCATGACTTTGAGTTTGGACTCGAATTGCTGCTCGATGGTCTTGATCAATTGCGACACAGCGCTACCTAGCAATATATTTTCTAGCAGACTTTGTTTCTGGTAACTGGAGAAACTCCGCTAATATCAACGATTTAGAGGGTGCTTTTACCATTTTGGGCTTACCTTCAAATCTGCCAGCTTAGATGCTAGTCCCCATTCTATCGGGAAATTCAATAGGGAAATTATTCTAATCCAGTGTCTGAGAGCATATTTGAGGCTACCTCAAAATCCGCTGTTTGAGGAAAGATAGTTTTCACAGAGATTGAGGAGCGATCGCCTTTAATTATAGAAATCCTCAGTACTGAGGGATTTGGGTTTCCTGAAGCCGAGTTTCTTTAGCAGACATCGATCAAATATAGATATTGATTTAACCATACTAAGGATTTCAGCTTCATTTTTGGAGATATCCATTTTTGGAGCTATCTAAATTCCATCTCAGGAAACAAAGTAATTTATGTAGCAATAGTAAAGTCAAGGGTGATCAATAGTCTGCTAAATCCCGTAATCCTACGGCTAAAAGAAGAGCGCCTTCACAGAAGAGTCTTCTCTATCTGTAGGTATAGCGGAAAAAGATTTCCTTTTAATAAAATAGCTTTAAATAAAGGTTAAAAGAAGATTAAAAGAAGATGAGATTCCAAACTTCTCTAACTCCAAGCGCTGTGACTCAGTTTCTGCTACGAGTGGTGATTTGTCTAGTTGTGATATCTTTCTTAAGCCAGATGACTTTGTATTTCTTGCCGGATTACCCGCTTAGAAACTACTTTGCCAAGGCATTCAACGTTGATCATGAGCGGAACATTCCAACCTTATACTCTTTTTTGGCATTACTATTTAGTTCAGTCTTATTGGGTGTCATTGCCCATGCTAAAAAATTGGATAGTGGTCGCTACCAGCATCACTGGAAAATTTTATCATTCATATTTTTATATCTATCTTTAGACGAAATTGGTCAATTGCACGAAAAATTGATTGAGCCGACGCGAAGCCTACTCAATGCCACAGGATTTCTTTACCTTACTTGGATTGTGCCGATGGGTATTCTAGTAGTGATATTTATTTTCTCCTACAGTAAGTTTCTGTTGCACCTTCCTGCATCTATAAAAAAATTGTTTGTTGTAGCCTGCGCTCTTTATGTTGGAGGAGCAATAGGGATGGAAATACCAGGGGGATACCTCATTTATACAACGGGGATGGAGAATTTATCCTATGTGATAGTGGCAACGATTGAAGAGGCATTAGAAATGCTGGGCATTGTTGTATTTATCCACGCCTTGATCTCTTATATCAAGGTATATTTAGGCGGGGTAAGTTGGAATATTTACATACAAGGAAAACACACACCAGTTACCGAGCATCAAAATATCGGCATAGCTGCATTAGCGAACCCGCAAACGGAAAGCTATTAAACTAAATCACTTGGCTCGCAACACTTTTCAGAGCTTCTAGGGTTTCTTGCAATTCTCTCGCGTGTCCCCAACCGACAAAACCGCTGTAGAGGCAGGTTCCTTCGGGGCAGGCGACGAATACATGGTCGATGCCCCAAGGATTGATCCAGGTGCGGAGGGTTGTGCCGTCCTCCAAGGTGAGGAAGAGGGAAGATTGGTTAAAGCCTCGGCGATGTCCGTCGGTCATGCCGTCGATCGCTTGCAGTTTGCGAATTAACAGGATGGAAAGATCGGGTTCCATCGGCTCACAGGTGCGATCTTTGGGTATGTCCCAAAACTGACGAATCGCATCAGCAACAGCGGGATGGGCTTTCAGTGCGGCATGATCTACGTTGGGAATGCTAACAAATTCTGCGCCAAACACTTTGGTAGCGCAGATTGGCACGGTGCCATCACTGCCATCATCAATATCGCCCGCAATTACCAACATCGGAATTTCGGCGGCGATCGCTTCTGCCATAGGTCTGCGAGTCGTACCGAGGTCACGGGCAATCCCCACCCCCCACTTCAGCGGATCAAGCGCCCTCGCCAAATCAGCCCCGCCCACAGGGGAGCCAATCAGCACAATCGATTCTACTTTCGACCACCATTCAGGATGGCGATCGAGGACTTCCAGCCAGATCAAGCCTCCCATTGAGTGCCCCATAATCCGGATCGGCAGTTCGGGATACTGCAACGTGGTGGTAATGACCAACTGTTCTATTGCCTGGATTAACGGCTCAATTCGCAGCCAGGTTTTAACAAATCCTAGGCTAGGCGCAATGATCAGCGCTTCGGAGGTTGCCAAAGTTTTAGCCAGCGATCGCATTGCCCGACCGCCATCTGCCCAACCGTGCTGGGCGTAAAGTACAAATTCTGGTTCTGGAGCAGTTACAAGCATCAGTTTGTTGAAGTATCACAAGTTTGATTGTGTCGGCGATCGCGACCCATCATCAATTTACTGTGACACTCGTTCAAATGGCGAGTAACGAATGGCGAGTGGCGAATGGCGAGTGGCAAAGAATGCAAACAACTCAAAACTCAAACCTTAAAACTCAAAACTTTCTCCTATCCCCCTCGTTCAATTTAGCCGCTGGACTTCTTGGTGGACGCTGATGCCAATTTGCAGGGCTTCATTCAAAAACTTCCCATACTCGTCGGCTTGATGCTTCACTTCTAGGCTTCTGACTAGGGACAAATTGGTTTCGATGCTGGTGAGTAAATCTTGCTGGCGGGCGAGTAAACCGCGATTTTCTCGCAGGATTTTTTCAGTTGTCAACCCGGCAATTAGGTTATCGCGGGTCAAGTGAATCGCCTCCAAGATCTCGGAGCGATTTTGCAAAGCGGAGTTTAGGTTTCTTTCAATGTTGGCTGTTTCTAGCCGATCTAAAACCGCGATCGCGCTCAGCATGTCCTCATATCGATCCACTTCATCGAGCAACCTCATCAAACTTCGCAAGTGTTTTCCTCGCCACTTCATGTACAGATTCCAGGCAAGCAGTAGGGCGATCGCAATACTAGCAGCGACAAACAAGAATCGGAGAATACTAGAGGCATTGGTAACACCATTTGCGCCACTGGTTAGGAATAAACTCAGCGGCAACGTGAAGACAACAATCAGCAAAAAAACAACCGCTTCCGTTAAGCAGAATGCAACCAGTTTTTGAGGATTTTGCAAAGCAGAAATACGATAGGTGCCGCCAAACACTCCACCGATAAAAATATCGCCCACATCGCACCCGGTTAACCGCTCTAACTCGCGATCGCTAATCTTTAAATCTGCTAAATCTGACCTCATTCGGTTCCCCTAGTTCCTAGTATTTAGCTTCTGTTTACTTCTACTAAGTCAACAGATTGATCAATGCAGTCCACACACCACTAAAGAAGCTCCCTTCCCGTGGACGAAATAGCTCAAAGTCACCAGGAGAGCCAAAGAACGGGCGGAGAGTCCATCCCAGTTGAGTGCCAACAAACCCATATAAGCACAGCCAAAATCGCAGGATGCTAGTACGCACTTTTGCCCCATCACCATCTGAGATCGGTTTCATCGCTTGATATAAGAATGAAATTCCTAAAATCCCGGTTAAGGAGAAGATAATCACATTCATTAGCAAGAAGAAACTATAGTCGTTAACTGTGATTAAGAAGAACAAAGTAACTGGCGCGAAAGCACAGAGTAGCACTGCAATCACACACACAGCCGTTAGCAAATAGGTGAAGTGTTGAGCGATCGTTTTTTTTGAGCCAAACAGCGCGTTAAAAATATAGAGTGTGGGCAAACAAACCAACAATGTAATCAAATAAAGAGCCGGAAGTTTAATCGCTGAAGCTAATGCTTGAAGTGGGCTATGGAACATCCCAATGATGGCTCCATAAATCGCAAAAAAACAAAAGCTAGAAATCATTAAGGCAGAGATTTTGCTCTTAAGTTTGACTCCTTCATGGATTTCTTCTAAAAAAACTTGGCGATCGCGTAGCAGTGTAACAACCGTTGAGAAGTAATTCATTTAGACTCTCCTTCACAAAAATCAGTCAGTCGAGATGATGCGTAAAAACTGGCTTGCAGGTGTCAGAAAATACAGCCCCGATTTGAATCATTTCGGAAGTTTACACAAGCTTTATGAGGGCAATTTTTATCTCAAAAAAAGCGATCGCATAGTTGTCGTCAACACGGGCATTGGCTGAATGATTGAAAGTGGCTTAATTAGTGGATTTCCTAAAAATACGGCTGATCGGATTTCTGAGGATAACCCATACTCATCAACTCCTTGAGATGAGATTTTTATCACTAGACGGCTCTTAGGCATAACAAAATTGAAGTTATTATTGCTTTTGCAGTTGCCTACAAAAGCAATAATAAAGACGAAATTAGGAGAATGAATCAGCGGGAATCAAACGACAACACTTTTACCCTGTACATACTCGATCGCGTAACGCAAAGCTTGAGTGCGATCGTTCAACATATGCTCAGCCGTAATCAAATCAAACAGACCCAGCCGTTCCAAGCGACTCTGAATCTTGTGACTAGCTCCAACCAGATAGATTTGCAACTCTTTATCGTGAGCATCGCGAATTGCATTTTCGATCGCCAGTGACGCGGTAACCCCTAACAGAGGCACATCACTCAAATCCATCACCAATGCATCAGCATCCTTCATAGCGTTGTGTTCACGGGCGATCGCCTTCGACAACCCAAAAATCATCGGACCGCTCAGGTAGAACAGCAGCACTCGACCCGCGCCCTCATCCAAAAGTTGCTTATCTTCGACGCTAAGCCGCACATCGTCATCGGTATCCGTGATCAGTTTGACTTCCTCAGATTGCAGGCTGCTCAATCGTTCAATCGTCAAGATATTGGCAATAAACACCCCCACACCTACCGCCACAATCAGATCGACAAACACCGTTAGCAGCAAAACTCCGTACATGATTAGAGAACCCTTGAGCGAGACTTTGTGCGATCGCTTCAAGAAACTCCAGTCCAAAATATCAATCCCCACCTTCAGGGCAATTCCTGCCAGCACTGCCATAGGAATCGGTTGAGTATAGACGGCTGCACCTAACACCACCACCAGCAAAATCAAAGCCCGGAAAAGCCCAGAAACTGCCGACGTTGCCCCCGCCTGAATATTCACTACCGTTCCCATCGTGGCACCCGCACCCGGCAAACCACCACAAATGCCCGACACAATATTGCCAATTCCCTGACCAATCAGTTCTTTATCGGACTTGTGTTCCGTCCGGGTGAGACTATCGGCAATGACCGCCGTTAACAGGGTATCAATGCAACCTAAAATCCCCAGCATCAAACCATCAACAAACATTGTCGTCAACTGACCCGGCGAAAAAGTCGGTAGCTGCAACCGAGGCAGCCCCATAGGAATTGCACCGAGATCCCCAATCCGACGAATGTCTACAGTCCCAAAGATCGTCAAGGAAACGAGTGTGCCAATCAACAGAGCGACTAATTGGGGCGGCACCACTCGCTTTAGCTGTTTGGGCATGAAAAAAATGATTGCCAGGGTCACTGTACCTAAAATCACTTCGGGCGGATTAGCCGTTGCTAAAAGTTCAGGAATTGCTGTAACCGTACCCAGCACTCCTCCTTTTGGTGCAGCATGACCCAGGAAAGGAGCAATTTGCAGAATGATCAGAATCACGCCAATCCCCGACATAAAGCCAGAGATGACGCTATAGGGCATTAGGGTGATGTATTTGCCTAACTTGAAAATGCCGAAGATGATTTGAAACAATCCCGCCAGCATGACAACGGTAAATGCCATTGCTAAACCGTTTTCGGGATTGCTAGCCGTCAGACTTGCGACGATCGCCGTCATCACAACAGTCATGGGTCCAGTAGGTTCAGAAATCAGCGTCGGGGTGCCACCAAATAAAGCAGCAAAGAAGCCCACGCAAACTGCCCCATATAGTCCAGCGATCGGTCCTGCTCCAGAAGCGACACCAAAAGCAAGCGCAAGCGGCAAGGAAACAACTGCCGCTGTGACACCGCCAAAAATATCACCACGCAGGTTATTAAAATGAATCTGATTGGTAATTGTCATCAAGGTGAATGTAAGTAGGGTATGTGAAGCAAGGCATAGTCAAGAAATTAAAACAATGCCAAGTGTAAGCATTGGTGCAAAACAGCTAGTCATGTTTGCATCAATGCCTTATTTCAATCTTTAAAGAGGCTTAAAAAACTTTCAGCAAGGCTTTGAAATACGAAATGGGAAAAATAATACAAGCCATCAACCCCAAATTACTACAAAGTTGCAACCTAACTTTGAGAGGAAGCCGTTTCTTCCATTGGAAATTCCTTGCCTATCAATAGAAACCTTTCGTAGGGTTAGTGACCCTAGTGCTCTATGGACAAGGGCACTTCAGTATTCAACTGTTCTTTTTTGATTTAGGCTCCGGCACACTTATGTTTTCTGAATCGGGCGATCGCGCTCTGGATGCCCACTGCATTTGGCTCAAAATTCCACGCAGCATCGTCACCTCATCACTCGATGGCATTGCTCGATTAAACAAACGGCGAAATTTTTTCATGCGGCTGCTGGCGGTGTGGGGTTGCAAATAGCCAATGTGAAGTAAGAGCGATTCGAGATGCTGATAGAAACCTTCGAGTTTGTTGATGGGAGCAGGAGAAGAGTTATGAGTTATGAGTTCTAAGTCTTGAGTTCTGAGTGCTTCGTGTAGTTCGTAGCAGCAAATCGCGACTGCCTGCGCCAAGTTAAGTGAGGGATAGATGGGGTTGGCGGGAATGGTGATGAAGCGGTGGGCATGACTCAGTTCGTCGTTGCTGAGTCCTCGGTCTTCGGGACCAAAAACCAGGGCGGTGGTGTTGGGTTCAAGGTCAGTTTCCACTAACCAGGGAAGCGCATTACGGGGATGTTCGGGGATGGTAGCGGCGTAAGGTCTACCCAAAGTGGCGATCGCACGGTAACATCCTGTCAATCCTTCTGGCAAGGTTTGCACCACCTGCGCTGCTTCCAACACCTCTTTTGCATGAACTGCCATGTGTTGCGCTTCTTCCTCCAGATGGTCGCATTGCGGATTTACCAAGGTGAGATGCAGCAATCCCATATTCTTCATCACCCGTGCCACAGAGCCAATGTTGCGCGCACCAGCAGGCTCAACGAGGAGAATCCGAACAGAGTTTAGGGGAGAAGGCATGAAGGATGATAAAGTTTTGAGTTTTGAATTTTGAGTTTTGAGTTTTGTTTGCGTAACGCAATGTGTGACTTTCTTGAAACTGCCTAAAAGCAGCCCACCCTGCGGGAAGCGAGCTACACCCTAGCCCTCTCCCGCAGGAGAGGGAACCAGAAATCTCTTAAAAGCCCCTCTCCTGCGGGAGAGGGGTTTGGGGTGAGGGTTCTTAGTTGCACATCGCGTTGCGTATGTCTTTGTAGGAAATACTTTAAGTGATGTGAGGTGTTGCATCTAGGCTTAATTGAATTTTTCGCTGCCAGAAATTATAAGAGTTAGGGTATCAAAGCAAAAAGTTAACTCAGTTTCCTTGTACTAAACTTCCTTGTACTAAACTGACGGTGAGCGTATTCATTCTCAACTGTAAGCATTTTTCTCAACTCAAAACTCAAAACTCACAATTCAAAACTTCTGCTCATGCCACGTGGAGTTTCTAAATCGAATTTGCCCACAAAAATCTGTCTGGTATGCCAGCGTCCTTTTGCTTGGCGTAAAAAGTGGGAAGATTGCTGGGATGAAGTAAAGTATTGCTCCGATCGCTGTCGTAAGCGACGCTCGGCAGCAAGCACAAGTGACGACTAGGAGATTAAGGCATGTTGGCTGATCGGGTGCAACCGAAGATTATTATTCATGGCGGGGCGGGCAGTTCCTTAAAAGGGAAGGGTGGATTAGAGCTAGTCCGACGATCGCTTCATGCTGTGCTGGAAGATGTATATCCAATGCTGGTGGCGGGGGCTGCTGCGGTGGATGCGGTTGTGCGCGGCTGTCAGCTATTGGAAGATGATGCGTGTTTTAATGCGGGTACGGGATCGGTGCTGCAATCGGATGGACAAATTCGCATGAGTGCGGCGCTGATGGATGGCACAGCACAGCGGTTTAGTGGCGTGATCAACGTGTCGCGGGTACAGCATCCGATTGATTTGGCGTTGAAGTTGCAAGAGTCGAGCGATCGCGTCCTTTCCGATTATGGCGCACTGGAATTTTTGCGAGAGATCGGCTTGCCTACCTACGACCCAACCACCGAAATTCGTCTCCAGGAATGGATACAGGAACGGGCAGGCAACTTTTCGCGAGAGATGGCAGGCGTTGTCGCTGAAAAAGAATTGGTTGATAGCGAAGCCGGACGCGGCACCATTGGCGTAGTCATATTGGATGGAGAAGGTCGGGTAGCAGCCGGAACTTCCACGGGCGGCAAAGGGTTTGAGCGGATTGGGCGGGTCAGCGATTCTGCCATGCCAGCGGGGAACTATGCCACGGCTCAGGCGGGGATTAGCTGCACGGGCATTGGGGAAGACATTATTAACGAATGTTTGGCGGCGCGGATTGTGGTGCGCGTGGCAGATGGCATGACTCTTCACCAAGCCTTCGATCGCTCCTTCACCGAATCCTACAAAAACCAGCGAGATTTGGGCGCGATCGGTCTGGATGCAACGGGCGCGATCGCGTGGGGCAAAACCAGTGAAGTACTATTGGCGGCATACCACACCGGCGACGCGATCGGCGATACCCTGGAATGGTCGGACGCTGACTTAGTGGGTAGCATTGGGATGGAATAGTTTTGAGCGATCGCGCTCTTGCCTATAAGTTATACAAGCAGTTAAAGCCCTTGACCAAGGCGCTGAGTGAGTTCTATTAACTTCGCCTCTAGCTCATTGATTCGCTGTTCTTGTTGCAAGGTAATTTGCTCAAGGCTAGCTAACCGCTGCTCAGGCGATCGCGCGTCTAAATTACCATTAAATATATCAACCAGTTTTTTCCAACTTCGGTGCTTAACTCGAATATCGTGAACATCGCGTAAATATTCATAAGTAGCATTAAAGCTGCCAAATCGGGCTTCGAGCAGTTTTTGCGTCCAACAGGTCGTTTGAGTGAGTTGGTCAGCATCCAGCATTTTTGGGTTTAGATCAAGCAAACGTTCTGTTTTGTCACCTGTCTTACCAGACTCAGCCTTAGCGTAGGCATAGCCAGTACGTAAAGCAGCATCGGCAACTTCGAGCGTATTGTCAGCTAAATCACGACCCAATTGTTGCATTTTGTGAATGCCCTGTTTAATGTCACTCAGTTTTTGGGTCGTTTCCTTAAGAGAATTTGTTAGTTTACCCATACCTATTGGTCATCTAATAAAGATCGATTGATATTTGCGGGTGTTTCATCAGCCCACTCTTCAGGTTTTGCAGATCCTATCGGGTGAGCTTTTGGCACCATTGCACTGATATCAGTGTTGAGCAGTCGGTTCGCGGCTGCCAGCAACCGTGAGAATCGCTGCCAAATAGTGAAAATGCCCCCTTCAGCCTTCACTTCCTCATAAGCAGATTCAAATGTTTCCAAGAGTTTTGTAGTTGCTTGCATCTGGTCAGTCAGGGCATCTACTTGACCTGCCAAATCATTCCCCCAATTTTCTACCTGACTTCGCATCTCTGAACTGTGAACTAAGGCGTTTTGCAGCCTTTGTTTTTCTTGTTGAACTGCCTCAAGAGTACTGCCTAACAATTGCAGTTTTTGATTCATGCTAACCAGATTTTGCTTAGCTTCTGTCTGGCGACGAACAAGCTGACCACGACTAATCGTTAGACTTCGATAGGAATCACGCAGTTCTTTGTAGGATGTTTCTAACTCTTCACGATTTAATTCATCAGTATGAAGTGGAAATTCAGTGACACTTTTATAGTCCTTGTATCCTGCCATTGTTTGCTTGCCCATACACGTTTCTTAGCTCCAAATTGACACAGTTCATCGTTTTGCAGCAACTCAAACCAAATCTCTTTACGAAAGCTAAGCATCATATATGGTGAAGAGAGAACAGACTATCAAGCCTTGGGAATTAAAATGCCATGATTGCCCAAATCGAGAAAAGAATCTATACCGCTGAAGAGTATCTGGAACTGGAACTTGCGGCTGAAACGCGCAGCGAATATCGCAATGGAGACATCATCCCGATAACTGGCGGCACCCCTAACCACAACGATATTTCTGGGAATCTCTATATCCTGCTTAAATCTGCGCTCAAGGGCAAGGATTATCGAATTTTCTACGCAGACCAGCGGATAAGGATTCCAGCGGTTAATCTCTACACTTATCCTGATGTCGTGGTGGTGCCCAAGCCGCTGGAACTTCAAACCGGACGCAAAGATACCATTGTGAATCCTTGTTTCATTGCTGAAGTGCTATCTAAATCTACTCAAAACTACGATTCTCCTGCGGAGACGCTATGCGATCGCAGCGAAAAGTTTGCCGCCTATCGCACCATTCCCACCTTTCAGGACTATCTTCTGGTCGATCAACATCAAGTTCACGTTGAACATCATGTGAAAACTGCCGTCAATCAATGGCTGTTCTCGGAATACGATGATCCAAATGTCGTGTTGTCGTTTAGCGCTTTTGAGTGTCAAGTTCAAATCGCCGACCTGTATGAAGCGATCGATTTCACTAGCGTCTAGAGTTTTAGTAGCAGCAGACAGTAGCAGCAGGGAGATATGCAGCGGTTCACGCAGTTGTTTCAGCAGGTGGATGCCACCACCTCAACGAACGGAAAAATTCGGGCGTTGCAAGCCTATTTTCAGGCGGAAGAGGCTCAAAATGCGGTGTGGGCACTGTATCTGCTGTTGGGCAAAACTCGTAAGCGGCTGATCACGTCTCGAATACTGCGGGATATTTTCCTGCAAATCTCCGATATTCCCGAATGGCTGTTTGAAGATTGCTATGCCCAGGTTGGCGACACTGCCGAAGTGATTGCGCTGCTGCTTCCTGCTGCCGTCCCTTCACTCTCTACTTCCCATTTCCCTTTACACCATTGGATGGAAGTGATCATTCCTCAAGTCAAAGCCGTGAAGTCGGAAGTGGCTTTAAAAGAACTGGTGATTTCTTGGTGGTTTTCCCTCAGTTCTGTGGAAGTGTTTGTGTTGAATAAGGTATTAACGGGCGCGTTTCGGGTTGGGGTTTCGACCAAGCTGGTGATTAAAGGATTGGCGGCAACATCGGGCGTGTCGGAAGCAGTGTTGGCGCATCGGTTGATGGGCGATTTTGTCCCCTCGATCGCCGCTTACACCCAACTAATCCAGCATGAAGAATCGGCGCGTGTCCCTAGTCAGCCCTATCCATTTTTTCTGGCATCGTCGTTGGAAGAAGATAAGTTTGCGTTGGAAACCTTGGCTCATTGGCAGGCTGAATGGAAATGGGATGGCATTCGGGCGCAGATCATTCGCCGCAATGGAGAAGTCTTCATTTGGTCGCGGGGCGAGGATTTGATTACCGAACAGTTTCCCGAACTTGCCCAAGGATTTTTAGCGTTGCCCGACAGCTTGGTGTTTGATGGCGAGATTGTCTGCTGGCAGGACGATCGCCCCCTCAGTTTCAACCATCTGCAAAAACGGCTGGGCAGAAAGCGGGTGACGCAAAAAATGATACAGGAAAATCCAGCCCATTTGATTGCTTACGATTTACTGGAATATGAGGGTTTGGATATTCGCGAAACGCCCCTACGCGATCGCCGTTCCCTGCTTGCAGCATCCCTACAAATTGCTGATCCTGCTGTGGTTACTCTGTCCGAAACCATGCCGATTGAGTCGCTGGAAAATTTGCGATCGCTAAGGGAACAAGCCCGTGATCAAGCAGCCGAAGGCTTGATGATCAAAGCCTTAGATAGCCCTTATTTGGTGGGTCGAAAACGTGGCTACTGGTGGAAATATAAAGTTGATCCAATGTCGTTGGATGCGGTGTTGATCTATGCTCAGGCAGGTAGCGGCAAACGGGCAAACCTATTTACCGACTACACGTTTGCGCTATGGCAAGGCGAAGATCTGGTGCCCTTTGCCAAAGCCTATTCCGGTTTAGATAATAAAGAAATTGACGAGCTAGACCAATGGATTCGCAAACACACGATTGAGAAATTTGGACCCGTGCGATCGGTGGAACCCATTCACGTCTTTGAAATCGGGTTTGAAGGCATTTCTCAATCCAACCGCCACAAATCCGGCATTTCAGTCCGCTTTCCTCGCATCTTGCGCTGGCGAAAAGACAAACCCGCCCCCGAAGCCGACGCGATCGCCGCTGCCCTCCAACTACTAGAAATCACTTATAGCAACAGATGAATAGATTAGGACACAAAAATCCTTGAGAAGTAAAGAATAACGGACAGTTGTTGTCTTAACCTTTCCTCGTACCGTTTTAACAGCCAGACAAACCTTAAACCTTTTTGGCTCAAGCATCTCCATTCAACCCTTAGCCCTTATGATTTTGAGAGTTGTGATGGAAGTGGAAACAATGCAGACGATTGTGGAAGTATTGCCCGATAAAAATGAATTGATTGCGCGATCGCTGGAAATCGTGCTTGCCAAAATTGAAGACGCGATCGCCCAGCGAGGCATCGCCACTATCGCTCTCGCAGGCGGCAGCACCCCCAAACCCTTATATGAAAAACTAGCAGAGCAAGATCTCCCCTGGGAAAAAATCCATATATTTTGGGGTGATGAGCGCTACGTGCCTGCCGACCATCCCGACAGCAACCAGGGCATGGCACGACGCGCATGGCTGGATCAAGTGCCATTGCCAGCCGCCAACATTCACCCCATGCCCACGAGCGCACCTGACCCAGCCGATGCTGCCGCCCAACACGAAGCCGAACTGCAAGCCTTTTTCAAACTCTCAGCCGGAGCCTTCCCCGCCTTAGACATCATTCTCCTAGGAATTGGTGATGATGGACACACCGCATCGCTGTTTCCCCATACCGATGCTCTCCAGGTGCGCGATCGCCTAATCACCGTTGGCAACAAAGATGGACAACCCCGCATCACCTTCACCGCGCCCCTAATTAACCATGCTCAGACCGTTCTCTTCCTGGTTGCCGGAGCCAGCAAACGCCCTGCCCTAGACCACATTTTCGCTCCCGAAGACGACGACACCCTCTACCCCGCCCGATTAATCCAGCCCCAAGGCGAACTTTGGTGGCTACTTGATCGCGCCGCTGGGGAAGAGTGACGAAACTCGAAATATCTCCTAGATCAACGCTACGCGAACAAAATTCAAAACTCAAAGCTCAAAGCTCAAAACTCAAAACTCAAAACTATCCCTAACCCCGTCCCCAAAACCCACCCCCTGTTGTACTCAATCGCCGCGATCGCGAATATGATAGTCCTGAGAACTATGAAAACGCTATGATTGTTTGTCCAAATTGCAATCATCCCAATCCCGATGGTGCTGTGCAGTGTGAAGCTTGTTACACGCCCCTTCCAGCTACATCCGCTTGCCCAAATTGTGGGGCGATCGTTCAAGCAGACGCAAGCTTTTGCGGTCAGTGTGGATTTAACTTACGTGCTGCTGGAGTCACTTCTGCGGCGGCTGAACCCGATAACATACCTTCGCCTGATATGGCTCCCGCGATCGCCCAGACTCCAGCAAGTGTTTCGGAGCTAAGTGTTCCCGACTCACCCACACCGCAACCTTTAACCTTCGTGCCTAGCATTTTAGCTGAGCCAATTGAATCGGTGCCCATCTCAGTTGCGCCGCCAGCCGTAGCTGCATCCATTGAGCCAGTTGAGCCAGCAGCTACGGCTGGTAATCTTCCCATAGCGGTTCCCCGCGAAACAAGTACCCAACTCCAAAAACAGACCGCAAAGCTCCTACATATCCAAACCAATACCACTGCCGAGCTACCCCAAGGTTTGATGGTGATTCATATTGGCAAGCCGAACGATCGCATCCCGCCTGATATCGACGTGTCTGGCTTTCCCCATTCTGAAGTTGTTTCGCGCATTCATGCAGATATTCGGCTAGAAGGAGATAGCTATTATATTGAAGATGTCGGTAGTTCCAATGGAACCTACATTAACAATTTGCCCTTAGCCATGGGGAATCGCCATCGGCTGCGACCCGGCGATCGCATTGGGCTAGGGAAAGGTGATAAAGTGACATTTCTCTTCCAACTTTCGTAGATTCCTCTCAAAATTGAGTTACGTTAGATGACGGAGACTCTTTTGAACCTGCTTAAAAGACTGCTGAAAATCGTCCGCACTGAACCTCAGATCTTCATACACTGTTTGTAATTCATTCTGGTTCTCCTATCGCCTTTGAATGAAGCCTTCGATCAACGGGCACCAAAGCACCGTAGGATAGAAGCAACTTTCTGGCATCAGAAGCGCAGTCCGCAGTACAAATTTTCGGCTCTACCTGCCAGCGTGATTACCCTGACCTTGTTGCATCCCATGCAGTCCGTTCCCGTTCAAAGCTGGATCTTTGAACATGAGTCTGTTGTTCGGATTGGACGCTCTACCGATAACCATGTGATTTTATACAGCGCCGTTGTCTCTCGACATCACGTTGAAATTCGTCAAGGGGAAACAGGCTGGGAAATTGTCAACTTAGGAGCAAACGGCACGTATCTTGAAGGACGACGAATTACAAAAGTTCCAGTTGAAGACGGCGTAATTATTCGACTGGCGCGCTCTGGACCGAACGTTCAAATTCATCTTGGCGTAAAAAGCGCTGATACGGCTTACCCTGCATTAGGTGAGAAAACAGTTGGTCAGCGTACTCGCCCTACCTCCACTGCGGCAGCTAATGTCCAAACTTCTGCACCTAGCTCTGAGTTAACCCCAACCTCCAGCCAAGATCCTCAAGCTGATATTAGCAATACGGCTCAGAGCGCTGAGCAACGCGGCACTCATGCCCAAACGGTAGTGGATGTGGAAAGTCAGGCGCTACCCAATTCTGGACTTAATTCCGACGATAAACTAATTCTTTCAGCGTGCTGCCAGCGCTATGTTGCTACAGAACGCTTGTTTTGTCTCGATTGTGGCAAACCGCTGAATACCTTGGGCACGATTGATGCATATCATGTTGTGAAGGTGTTGGAACACGATCGCTTAGGCATTACCCAATTAGTTTGGCAAGATGGGCAAACGTTCATGCTGCGAACTTTAAACCCTGAATGGGCTAGCCATACCGAAGCGATAGAGTTGTTTGAACAAGAAGCTGAGCAACTGCTGAAGGTAAACCATCCCATGCTGCCTCGGTTTATTGATGTTTTTGTTGCAGGTGGACAACCTTATCTGGTGATGCAACCGCTGTATGGGCAGTCGTTACAGCGAGTGATTGCGACCACGGGTGTTGTTTCTTTACAGCAGGCGATCGCCTGGGTGCTTCAGGCATGTCATGCTTTAGAGTATCTGCATCAGCAAACTCCTCCTCTGATTCATCAAGATATTTGCCCCGAAAATTTGCTCCGGCGGGCGGCGACAAATTCAGAAATTACCCTCGTAGGTCTTTATCCCTGTAGAAGCCTAAAAATGGCAATTCAGCCAGACTTTGCTGGATACCCTGCCCCTGAACAACAGCAAGGACAGGCATTTATTGCATCCGATTTGTATGCGCTTGCCCCAACCTTAGTTTATTTGCTCACTGGAAAACCTCCCAACACCTTCTATACTCAGCGCGAACAGGGCTATCGGTTTTATCCAGAGTATGTGCCAGGACTTGATGCTGAACTGGTGCCAATTTTGCGAAAACTTACCAATCCTGCGCCAGATGAACGGTATTCTTCTACCCGCGAGTTAGTTGAAGCCCTACAAGAACTGGTGCCCATTGGAGTTTAGACTCTGAAATAGTCGTTTCAAACCCATTTCTCTTAATTTTTTCTCTAGTTTAGAGAAGGGTTGTTAGAGCATGGAATAATTTGGGCAGTCTGATAAGATTACTTTTTTCAAGCGATTTTATCTTCAGGACATCTTGCCTGTGTCACGTCAATCCTGTCAATCGCTGGCTCCAACCCTATCCGAGGGAAGCTATGAGGCTCTACACTTGGAGTCTACGCTGCAAGACTTGCCTTTGCATCGATTTGAAATTGAAATCCGGGATGCGGGATGGCAACTTGCCGAGGTTTTTGAACATCATCCGTTTCTGCCAGGAGCCGTTTTAGTCAATCAAGGCACCTACGTGGGCATGTTGTCGCGACAACGACTATTAGAATATTTGATTCGTCCCCATGGATTGGATATTTTTCTGGCGGAGCCACTTCAGGTGCTTTACAGCTATGCTCGATGTGATGTATTGGTGCTGTCGGGAACTACGCCGATTTTGGTTGCGGCTCAGCAAGCTTTGCGGCGATCGCCTGACCTATTAGGTGAACCCGTGATTGTTCAAGATGACCAGACCTATTTCCTATTAGATATTCACGAACTCAATATTGCCCACTGGCAAATTCGCGGCATTGAAACACAAGTGCGCTATGAACGCATTCAGGCGCAAATGATTCAGAATCATAAAATGGCAAGTCTAGGACGATTAGTCGATGGGGTTGCCCATGAAATTCTAGATCCAGTTAGCTTTATTTGGGGTAATCTCAGCCATATTGCCAGCTATAGCAACGATTTACTCACCTTGCTAGATGCTTACGAACAGCACTTGTCTATCCCTCCAGCAGCGATTACTCAGCTAAAAACTGACCTGGATATTGATTATTCGCGCCAAGATCTCCCCAGAGCGATCGCCAGCGTTAAAACAGGGGCGGAACGCTTGTCTAAGCTAGCCTCCAGCCTACAAAACTTTTGTCATATTGATGAGGTTTACCCAAAACCAGTTGATTTGCATGAGGCGATCGATGGTATTTTGTTGTTACTCAAAAGCCGCTTGACCAGCGAGATTCAAGTGATTCGTCAGTATGGTCAGTTGCCACCCGTGTTGTGTTTTCCAGGGCAATTGCAGCAAGTTTTCATGAATATTTTAAGCCGTTGTTTAGATACCTTGTTGAATCAGGCAGTTAGCCAAGAACTTGATCAAGCGTTTCGATCGCGTCATGCTTCCCAAAACCCTGCCGTTTCTACCAAACCTACGATTCAAATCACCACTCAAGTTTGCTCCATAGCAATGGGCGATCGCGCTCCGGCTCGGTGGGTGTTAATTTGCATCGCTGACAATGGACCCGGTTTATCGTCTGAAGCGCAGCAAGAGATTTTAGAATCATTCTCCGTTAAAAAACGGGCGGAAAAAGAAACTAGCCTTGCCGTGAGCTATCAAATTGTCACCGCCAAACACGGCGGCAAATTGTGGGTGAGATCGCGAGGCGCAACCCTAGGCGACTCCCGTACCAAACACTCAGACCCTCCACCCATTCATCCCGGTTACCCAGAAAACCCAATCCACGTCGGGGGCACTGAATTCGAGATTTTGTTACCCCTGGGATAGTGGAGTTTGAGTTTTGAGTTTTGAGTTTTGAGTTTTGAGTTTTGAGTTTCCTACCCTCTCGCCCCTCGCCTCTCGCCTGTCTTAAAATAACCAAAGTCATTAATTTCTAGGTATTTAGCTATGGCAGACCCGATCCCAGTGTTGGTGAATGGTGCGGCGGGCAAAATGGGGCGTGAAGTCGTGAAAGCGATCGCCCAAGCAGACGATATGACCCTCATGGGAGCCGTCGATCGCAGCCTTGAATATTTGGGGCAAGATGCCGGAGAACTGGCAGGCTGTGGCGCATTAGAAGTTCCGATTACCAACGATTTTCAACCGATGCTGGCATTTGTTTCTCAAGAAAAACAGCCTGCTGTGATGGTTGACTTTACCCATCCCGACTCGGTGTATGAAAATATTCGGACCGCGATCGCCTATGGAGTTCGCCCGGTTGTGGGCACCACTGGACTTAGCCCCGCTCAAATTGCCAACCTGACTGAGTTTGCCGATAAAGCAAGTATGGGCTGTCTGCTGATTCCTAATTTTTCTATTGGCATGGTTTTGTTGCAACAGGCAGCCATTCAAGCCTCTCAGCATTTTGACCATGTGGAAATTATTGAGCTACACCATAATCAAAAAGCGGATGCTCCTAGTGGAACCGCTTTGCAAACGGCTGAACTGTTAGGAGAAATCGGCAAACCCTTCAATCCACCCAGCGTCGAAGAAACAGAAAAGCTTGCAGGCGCACGCGGCAGCCTCACAGAAGACGGTATTCGGATTCACAGCATTCGCCTACCTGGACTGATTGCTCACCAGGAAGTAATTTTTGGGGCACCGGGTCAGATCTATACGCTACGTCATGATACGAGCGATCGCGCTTGCTACATGCCGGGAGTTTTGCTTGCCATCCGTAAAGTGATGCTGTTGAAATCGTTGGTTTATGGTCTAGAAAAAATTCTGTAACGCCAGTGTCTAAGGTCCCCTACAAGTTACTCAATCTTGGGCTGTGATATCGATCAACCGATTTGCTTGGGTCGATCACCACGATCTCGACCCAAGCAATGAATAATCTAGTAGACCTAGCAAATTGTTTTGTGAAGTCGCACCGAAAGTCGTAGTGCTAACTCAAGGCATTAAAAGAAAATCGCCTGACCCTTAAAAGCCCCCAGGGTCAGGCTGTCTACCTGTAAAAACGCTTTTCTAACTGAAAAAACTAAGCCAACATAGTTGCCCCCTAGTTACTTAGCTTTTCCGAATTACGTTCTTTTCAGATGTATCTTAATTTTGCGGCATAGTGGTTCCATAATCCATCCGCATAGTCCCGAATATTTTACTGGATGCCATATGAAAGCTAGAGCAAGATCTTGCGTAAATTTACTTTAGATTTATCTCAGTAGATTTTTCATCCTAGAAATTGCAGAGATACTTTCCTGTAGCTTCACTTGTTCGTCTGTACTAAATCCCATTCACTACAGACGAACCACAAGTGTTAGGCTCATAGCAATTATCTGAGTATTTGACCCGTCATGCTAGTTCCTCTTACCCGAAAAACTTTTGAGACTCTGATTCCACTAGTCGCAACGGGAGGGCAATATGCCTATTTTTGGGGCAAGCCACGCGATGTGTTGAAGCGGGTTCTAATCTCGGTGGTTGGCATCTTCGCGATCGTGCTGATTCGGGTGCTGCTGTTTGGGGTGATTCCCGATGGCATTCTATTATTTGTCGGGTTAGCCATTGGGCTGTATTGGATTTGGGGACCGATCCTATGGGCAAGCCTACGCAATATCGAATATCGTCGATACGGTTATGCTGGCTTTTGGCAAGGTCGAATAACGGATATTTTTTTGACAGAAGAACTGATTGGCACTGAAGAAAATGTTAATAATCGGGGGGAATTAGTCGTTGTAGAAAACCGGGAGCGCTGCTTGAATTTAGAAGTGGGCGATGAAACAGGCTTTACGGCTCGGTTGCAGGTTCCACTTAAGCGATATCACCGCGCGATCGACTTAGGGGATGTGGCAGAAATGCTAGTGCTGTCGAATCGGGGCGATTTGGGACGTATTGCCCAAACGACTGATATTTACATTCCGGATCATAATCTTTGGGTAAGCGACTATCCCTATTTACAGCAGGATGCCTTTATTGATGTCAGCCGGAGGCTAAGTACTCAATTTCCTGAGGCAGTAAATCCTGTGGAAAATCCGACGGAAACTGAGCCTATCCGCCTTAAGCGAACTCCAAAAAGTGCGAATTCTCAGGGTAGCGCGCTCACACGCAGCCGAGCCGATGAGTCACCCGATCGCCGCAGACGCAGCACACCAGCAGTCGAGTCTGATTATCAGCCAACGTCGTCTCAAAAACGGCGATCGCGTCGTTCCACGAACAACGATTGGTAGTTCTCAATCAACTCACGCCTAGCTGTTCCTGTCCGTAGGCTTGCCATGCTAAATCGACTAAACCATTAACAATTGCCGCTGCAACTACGGGACTGCCTTTTCGTCCGGCAATAGTGATGTAGGGCACGAGCGAATCGGCTAATCGATCTTTTGCTACGTCTGCCCCAACAAAACCAGCCGGGGTGCCAATCACAAGCGCGGGTCGAATGTCTTCGGTTTCAATGAGTTCTGCGATCGCGGTCAACGCTGTTTGAGATTGTCCTATCACAAATATTCCTTCAGGATAGCGACGCGCCAAAGTTTCAATTCCCCAAGCGGCGCGGGTTTTCTCCTTTTGAGGACGGGTTAAGGCATCCATGCTGCAATAGACCGGATTAGCGAAGGTGTGCTGAATGGTAGACGCGATCGCCACCTGCACCATTGGCACATCGACCACAATCGTAGTTCGAGCCGCCAGGGCTGCTGCCCCAGACTGTAAGGCGGCATCTGAAAATCGGATCAGCGATTGGTAGTCAAAATCTGCCGTAGCATAGATTACCCGCCGCACAATCTCATACTCTGCTGGCGAGAACGTATGCTCTCCGACTTCTCGATCAATCAGCGCTAAACTCTGCGCGTCCGTCACATGCCATTCCATGGTTTTGCCTTAAGACTCATCTACTAATCGGCAAAGTGCCGAAGAGACTAAAAACCAGGATAGGCGATTATGTTTCAGATGGCGAAGAACGATTCAATATAGGGACTAGAAATGCCACCAGTGCGCCAATTAAAAAGCCTGCAACATTGCGGAATAGGGGCAACCAATCGGACGTGCGCGTTACTACTGGACCAATGCCAAACGCAATAAACAAAATACCCCAGAGCGGCGAAAAGATTAGCGCCCACTGCCAGGAAAAAACCTGTCCTTCCTTGCGGGGATGGGCGGCAAAACCGCAGATGACTCCACCCAAAATTGAGGTGATTAGGGTTAAAATCCACTGTTCCCTAGGTAAGCCTGGAACAACTTGACAGCCTCCCTGCACAATGCAGGTTTTGATGGACGCGATCGCCCCCAAAATTGCCTGATCTTCCCCATTCTCCCGCACGTAGAATTGATTGCCAAAGCGAGTTTGTAGCTCAATCCAAAACACACGCGGCATCAGCGGATAAAAATCATCCCCAACACTGAAGTTTAAGATATTGCCGCCTCTAGGATCAGCTACCAGCAATACGCTGTGGTCATCCAGTCCCCAATAGTCTTTTACCGCCGTCCCAGGAGTGCGATCGAATTGGGTTAGGACTTTTAGTTTCCAGCCAGTGGTTTCTTGAAACTGCTCTAAATCTTTTGCCAAAGTAGCTTCTTGGTCGCTGTTCAAAAACTTTGCCAGATCAATCACAGCGGTATCTGTTTTTGGCAACAAATCAGGATTGTTAAACGCATAGGCATCAGAACTGGCGAACAGCCCAATCGGGTTAAGCCATACCGAGAGGGTCACCAAGCCACTAAATAAGTAAATCAGCCATTTCTGAGAGAAGCGATGACGAGATTGCATCCCTGTAAGCAGTTCAGATTGAGCCATAGGTAACGCTGGGATGAGCAGTGAGAAAAGCATCCAAAAAAGTTCAATGAAGCAAATTACTTAACACTTGTTAATCGTATTCTAATACTAAGGATGTCGGGCGATCGCCGTCAATGTTGGTTATCCTAAAAATAGGGTGCTTTGCAAAACTTCGCATCTTGTTTATGCTTCTTTATGCTGCGATCGCCTGGAATTTATGAAATGTACGATTAATCGTCGCGCCCAATTTTCTGCTAGTCATCGCTATTGGTTGCCAGAATGCAGCGAGGCAGAAAACCTAACCCGCTTTGGTGCCTGCACTCGTTTTCCAGGACATGGGCACAACTATGTTTTGTTTGTCTCCATGCTGGGCGATTTAGATGAATATGGCATGGTGCTAAATCTCTCCGACGTAAAACACACTATTAAACGCGAGATTACCAGCCAACTTGATTTTTCCTACTTAAACGAGGCGTGGGAAGAGTTTCAGCAAACCCTGCCAACGACTGAAAATATCGCACGGGTCATTTGGCAGCGGTTAGCCCCCCATCTTCCGCTCGTTCGCATTCAGCTATTTGAACATCCCGAACTTTGGGCAGATTATTACGGAGACGATATGGAAGCTTACCTCACTGTTAGTACTCATTTCAGCGCGGCTCACCGATTGGCTCGTCCTGATCTAAGTTTTGAAGAAAACTCAGAAATCTACGGCAAGTGCGCCCGACCCAATGGACATGGACATAATTACCATCTAGAAGTGACAATCAAAGGAAGCATTGATCCACGCACTGGGATGATTGCTGATTTGGTTGGCTTTCAATCGGCGATCGACACTTTTGTAGTAGAGCCGTTTGATCACACCTTTTTAAACAAAGACATTGCCTACTTTGAAAATGTAGTGCCTACCGCAGAAAACATCGCTATTCACATTCGTGATTTGCTGCAAGCACCCATCCAGCAAATCGGCGCACAGTTGTATAAAGTGAAGCTGATTGAAAGCCCTAACAATTCCTGTGAAGTGTATTGTACGGAACCTCAAGAATCTCGGCGATCGCTTCATCAACAAGTCCCTACCTTAGTCCAGGTTTAACCATCCTAAGTAGAAAAAGATTATTATTAAGAACGCTGGATTCAGTGTCTTTTTATTTAATGTTTCTTGTAAAACGCTAAATTTGGTTGAAACTCTTGCCGGATTAACGAGACTGCCTTAGACTAATCACCGGATAACAGGTTAAAGATTAGACTCAGCCAAACAGTTTGTTCTTTATCCTTCAAGATTTTCATTGAGAAGCTTGTGAACCTACGTCACCTGATTCCGTTTTTTGATACTACCGCCCACGATTGGTCTATAGAAGCACGATTGCTTCGTTGGCTAACTTTTGTATGGGTGTTTATTGGCTTAGCGATGGTTTTCTCGGCTTCCTATGCCGTTGCAGATGCGGAACAGGGAGACGGATTGTATTACTTTAAACTCCAAATTGTTTGGGTTCTCATTGGCTTAGTTGGCTTCAATCTTTTGGTTCATACTCCGGTGCGCTTCATTATTGGAGTTGCGGATTGGGTCTTGCTGCTCGTTTTGGGGCTAATCTTAGTGACCCTGATTCCGGGGGTAGGGATTCTGGTTAATGGCTCATCTCGCTGGTTATTCATTGGACCTTTTCCCCTACAACCATCGGAACTGATTAAGCCTTTTCTGGTGCTGCAAAGTGCGCGGATTTTTTCTCAGTGGGATCGGCTGCGGTGGTCGATTCGGTTCACTTGGCTAGGAATTTTCTTAGTGGTTGTGGCGGCGGTGTTGCTACAGCCAAATTTAAGTACGGCGGCACTTTGCGGCATGATGCTATGGCTAGTTGCGTTGGGGGCGGGTTTGCCATACATACAATTGGGCGGAACTGCATTGGCTGGTTTGCTGGTTGTGGCGTTGAGTGTCAGTTTGCGTTCCTATCAGTTGCGGCGCATTCTTTCATTTTTGAATCCTTGGGCTGATCCCCATGGAGATGGCTATCAGCTAATTCAAAGTATTTTGGCAGTTGCTTCGGGTGATGCTTGGGGGACTGGGTTTGGGTTGTCTCAGCAGAAGTTGTTTTATCTGCCGATTCAATATACTGATTTTATCTTTGCGGTTTTTGCTGAAGAGTTTGGCTTTTTAGGCTGCTTAATGCTGCTGATCATGCTGGCGGTGTATGCCACGCTGGCGTTGAGGGTGGCGCTGAAGGCAAGTACGACCGTTCATCGTTTGATAGCGATCGGAATTATGGTGCTATTAATTGGGCAATCGTTGTTAAATATTGGTGTGGCGACGGGTGTATTACCCACGACGGGGTTACCGTTTCCGTTGCTCAGCTATGGTGGCAGTTCGATGATCTCCAGCTTGATTGCAGCGGGGTTGCTGATTCGGGTGGCGCGGGAAAGTGGTGAAGCAAAAGTGGTGCGTTTGGATGATCACCGGAATAATCGTCAGCCTGTTACTCTAAAATCGCGAGTTGTAAAACGTTCGCGAAGCGTCTCCGAAGGAGAATCGCTCCAAGAATCGCCTCGCATTTCTAAGATTCCTCGTCGGGCAACCTGATGTCCCTCGGTACAACGCAGTAAGAAGATTAAGATAGAGAAGTATTTGAACGATCGCTTGTAGTTTAAACAGGCATAGTTAAAAGGCGCGATCGCAACAGAAAGAATGTTTGAAGCCCTCCAGACTCAGCTTTATCAATTGGCTCAGTTTGCCAATACGCTTGTTTCAACCCAACTGGTTCATCTCACGCCCGTCAGCGTGGGGATCATTTTTTTGGCGGGGTTATTGACCAGTCTCACGCCCTGTACGCTGTCCATGCTGCCAATCACGATTGGCTATATTGGTGGCTACGAAGCTAAAACCCGACTACAAGCAGCGGTGCAATCGACTTGGTTTGCTTTGGGGCTTGCAACGACACTGGCAGGCTTAGGAATCTTGGCAGCCGTGGTCGGTAAAATCTATGGACAAATTGGCTTGGGTTTGCCGATTGTAGTCAGCGCGATCGCGATTTTGATGGGTTTAAACCTGCTGGAAGCATTGCCTTTCAGGTTGCCATCCTGGGGCGGTATGGATTGGTTTTCGCAAGAGTTGCCAACCAGTGCAAAATCTTACTTAATTGGCGTAACCTTCGGTCTGGTAGCCTCTCCTTGCAGCACACCCGTTTTAGCTACGCTGCTTGCCTGGATTTCCACCACCAAAGATCCTGTCTTGGGTAGCCTCTTGCTCTTGGCTTATACGGCGGGTTACGTGACTCCGCTAATTTTGGCAGGCACGTTCACCGCTTCACTTAAAAAGCTGCTGGAACTGCGTCGCTGGTCGGGCTGGATTACGCCAGCTAGCGGTCTTTTACTCGTGACTTTCGGGGTGTTCTCGCTGCTATTTAGAGTAACCAGTTTTTGAGTTTTGAGTTGATGCTTCATTTTAAGGATGGGGCAATCGTTTAAAGGCAATAGGGCAATGACTGCAAAAGATACTTTTTTGTCAAAATTTTCTACGATTACTGCCGCTCCTCAAACTTTTTTTAAGCGAGAACTGGTGCCGTTTTTGGCGGATTTGAGGTTGGCGATCGCCCTGCTCTTGCTGATTGCCCTATTCAGCATCTCCGGCACGGTGATAGAACAAGGACAACCGATCGCGTTTTACCAAGCGAACTACCCCGAACAGCCTGCCCTATTTGGGTTTCTTACCTGGAAAGTATTACTCACGTTGGGACTCGACCATGTGTATCGTACTTGGTGGTTTCTCGGCTTATTAATCCTGTTTGGGTCTAGCCTGACTGCCTGCACCTTTAAACGACAAATTCCCTCTCTCCGCTGGTTTTCTCGCACCTGGAATTTTTATACCCAACCGCGCCAGTTTCAAAAATTTGCCCTCAGCGCCACCTTAGACCAGCGATCGCTCGATGATTTAGCGCCCCTGTTGGCAAGTCGTCGCTACCGCATTTTTCGTCAGGGAGATTCTCTTTATGCTCATAAAGGGTTAGTGGGGCGAGTGGGTCCCATCATCGTCCACATCGGCATTCTGATTATTTTGCTGGGCGGCATTACGGGGGCGCTGACTGGATTTATTGCCCAGGAAATGATCCCCAGCGGCAACACGTTTCAAATTCAAAACATTACCGACGCTGGACCCTGGGCAACGCCGCAGATCCCTAAGGATTGGTCAGTTAAGGTCAATCGCTTCTGGATCGACTACACGCCCGAAGGCAACATCGACCAGTTTTACTCTGATATGTCGGTCTTGGATGGTAAAGGTAACGAAGTAAAGCGAAAAACAATTCATGTGAATGAACCGCTGACGTATAAAGGAGTGACGTTGTATCAAGCATCTTGGGCGATCGCGGCTGTGCGGGTGCGGCTGAATAACAGCCCCATTTTTCAACTGCCCATGGCGCAACTGGATACGGGCGGCAAAGGGCAACTCTGGGGCACTTGGATTCCCACAAAACCAGATTTGAGTGAAGGAGTGTCGCTGATTGCCAAAGACCTCCAGGGCACTTTGATTATCTATGGCAACGATGGCAAGCTCATTGCCACGGCGCGAGCAGGCATGGGCACTGAAGTGAATGGAGTCACTCTCAAAATTCTGGAACTGGTGGGCAGTACGGGACTACAGATTAAAGCCGATCCGGGAATTCCCCTCGTGTATGCCGGGTTTGCTTTACTCATGGCAGGCGTAATCATGAGCTACGTTTCCCATTCTCAAATCTGGGCATTGCAAGCAGACGGGCAATGCTATGTAGGTGGCACCACCAACCGCGCTCAGGTCGCATTTGAACGAGAAGTAATTGGCATTTTGGATCAACTAGAGCAGACGAATGAACCAGCTTTGAGCTTAGTATCTTGATGGTTAGAGGATTGTTGGAATAAGTAATGATTCAAAGTATTTATACAGACGGCGCATGTAGTGGCAATCCGGGACCCGGCGGCTGGGGCGTAGTCGTTTATTTCCAGGATGGCTCACGTCATGAATTGGGCGGTGCGGATCGGCAAACCACGAACAACCGGATGGAAATGCAAGCCGCGATCGCAGCGCTGACATTCTTCACCCAGTCTCACCAATCAGACGCGATCGAGCTTTATACCGATAGCGAATATGTCAGAAAGGGCATTACTGAGTGGATCAAAGGCTGGAAACAAAAAGGCTGGAAAACTTCCACAGGCAAGGATGTGGTTAATAAAGACCTGTGGCAAGAATTAGATCTCTTAAACTCCAAACAGGTGCAATGGCGCTATGTACGCGCCCATGCGGGAAATGAAGGGAATGAACGCTGCGATGCGATCGCCCGTGCCTTTAGTCTTGGCAAAAGTCCTAAGCTGACCCAAGTTCAAACCAGTCAGACAATCACTCCCAACAAAACCGAATCTCTGACTATAAAAACTCCGCTCAAATCAGTTCAACTGGAGTCAGCCAACTTAAAGCCCAACACTATACAATCCGAATCTATGTTTACCGATGTTGCGACGCTTGAACCGATGACAGATATACAATCCTCTTTCACGCCAGATCTAGTGGACGGCGCTCCCCGTGAGGTCAAAGTTGCTCAACTGCGCGATACTGTTGAATCTCTTCGCATGGCAGATGAAATTGCCGAAAAAGGGTATTTAATAACTAGTTCAGAACTAGCAGATTTAATGGATGTGAACGCTAGCGCTGTGACCAGCCGTGGAGATAACTGGGTCTGGCGTAACTGGGCAGTCTCCCGCGTTCGCCGCGAAGGAAACCAAATCCTCTGGCAACTAGAACGTCTGAGTTGAGCAGAAGACTAGACTCCATTCTTAAAATTGCGCGGTCCCTGATAGCCTGACTTAGTTGCCAAATCGCTTAATTGCTGAGTGCCAGTTAAATACTGATCCTTAATTTCCCAAGTCGGAAACCCAAAATTCTGCCCCGTTTGTTTCTCAATTTTGGGTGCAACTTCCTGGCAGAGTGCTGTTTTAGAGTTCACTCCATCGGGCGCACATTCCACATAGGGATAGATTGCAGCGGCTTCTTTGCCAAATAGTTCTTTTTGATCATGGCAATGCGGACACCAGTAGGCTCCATACATTTTTGCCCCAATCTGCTTCAGATGCTGTGCCAATTCAATCTCAGCCGGAGACGATGTATTGACAACCGCAGGTCCAGCAGTGCCGCCCGATGCTGAAGGCGAAGACGAGGAAGGAAGATTTGCATAAATGAGCAGGGTCGTGATCAAGGTGATCATCACGGTGATAATCCCCGTGATCACCAGTTGCCCTACATCATCCCAGTCGCGTCCAATTAGAGTTAGGACAAGCATACTGAGGGCAAACAGCGCAGAGGCAATACAGTAGTAGCAAATCCCGCCAGCCCCAAATTTTGAAACAAACTGCGACCCCATGATATACATCAGGTAGCCACTAAAGACGGTCATGGCAGTTGCGCCAATGAACAATAGCCGCCAAGTGATGCCTTCTAAAGTGGTTCGCAGTTTTCGGTTTTGTTCAGGGTTGACTGCTAAGGGCGCTAGAGCAAAGACTGCCATGGCGATATAAGCTGCCAAGCCAAACAGAGCCAAGGGCAACCCAAACACGGTGGCATAGGGACTGTCTAAAACTCGTTCGCACCCGCTTGTTGGGCAAGCCGCAACGGTTTTTGAGAGTTTGGTAATAGTGATGTATGCCGTATTAATCGCGCCGAGAATGGCGATCGCCCCAATAATTTGGCGTGACCAACGGTGAATCCATGGAACATTCCGACGACGACCCACAAGACTAGACATAGCTCAACCCCATACGATTAACCAGAATCCAGATATAGGAATCTCGTCTTTATTTTGCCCCATTCTGTTCCCGTTTGTGTTTAAGGAACGATTTCCTCTGACGCTGCACATACTCCTATTCTGAAATCCTAACCTCTAATACTCGATACCTGCACCTGATCCCCGCCTAAAACTTAGTGGAGCCTTTATACCCAGATGCTTTTGCTAATTCTTCTAAAGATTGGACTCCGACATATTGTTTGCCCTTGATTTCCCAGGTAGGGTAGCCAGTAATTTTGGCGGCTTTACATAAGTTTGGCTGAGCATTTTCACCACGGGGATCGCATTCAATATAGGAAATCGATTGAATTGCCGACTTGCCAAACAGGTCTTTCTGACGAGTACAGTGAGGGCACCAATACGCACCATACATTTTGGCGTTGATTTTCTTTAAGTGCAGGGCTAACTCGGTTAATGCTTTGTTATCGGTAACGCTGACGGAAACTCCAGCAGGTTTGGCGCTGGTAGTCGCTGGGTCAACAGTCATCACTGCGGTGCCCATGGCAAGCCCAAGTAGAGCGATCGCGTAAATTTGACGATTCATGACCAAGTTCCTTCAAAACTGCAAATGGTTAGGAATGTAAGCGAACAGAAGAAAGCGATTGAGGTTGAACGATAGGGACACCCCGCCGCACGGCTTCTACAAACCGACCCACCCGGATGGGATCAATGGGTTGATCCCGACGACCGTGGCGCTTCAACGAGCTACAGGTAATCACGCCATCAGCCGCCTGCATTAAAGTCCCCACATTTTCCCAATCTGCTCCACTGCCGATAAAAACAGGGCTTTCATGTGCTGCGGCTTTTGCAAGTTCCAAGTCTTCAAGACTAGGAGGGCTACCCGTTGCCCAACCCGATAAGATAATCGCATCGGCTAGTCCACGCTCAATCGTATCCTGCACAGCAACGGTCAGATTGGGAGAACTCAGGGGACGGGCATGTTTGACTAATACATCTGCAAAAATCTTGACATCACTGCCTAATTCGCGACGATAGCGCAATAGTTCATAGGCGCAGCCTTCGATCAAGCCTTGATCCGTTGCCATCACTCCTGTTAGCACGTTGACCCGAATAAACTGAGCATTGGTGCAGGTGGCGATCGCGATCGCACTGTGAGCATCATTTCGCAGCACATTAATGCCAATCGGCAGCGTCACCAAATGCATCAACCGCTGCACAATTAGACTCATGGCACTGGTCACCGCAGGATCAACTTGACCGCTGGTAAAGGGTGCATCGAAAAAGTTCTCTACAATAATGCCATCTACGCCGCCTGATGCTAGAGCGACTGCCTCTTGCTCTGCGCGATCTATCACCGCTTTGAGGCTGCCGCCCCATTGGGGTGAGGTTGGCAAAGGCAGGAGATGGACAACGCCAATCACTGGATTTGGAGTTTTGAAAGTTTGGATTAAGTCCACGTGTTTATAAATCGGACTCATCTGAATCTGAAAAAGGTCAGTTGTGGCAGATTAGTCGGTAAGAGTAGATGAGTGACGGGGAGCAATGCCTGTGTAATCCAAGGTCTACTCTGTCATTTATCCTGAATCTTAATCGCTACTGCTCTATCCAAATAATAGCCTTTCACTGGAACGATCCTTACAGTAAATCATCGCTCTCTCTTAATCTCTTTTAAATTGAGTTGAAATCTCTTATTCTGATTCCAGATCAAAACTCTATCCTGTAAAGTATCGTAATATTTTCATTTTCAAGTTAGTATATAAGCTGAACATTATCTGAGCGATTGCACTCAGGAACTGAATAGCTGATGCTAATAGGTTTGATGCGAGGGGATAAGTCCGTCGCGACGCGATCGCCAAAGTACGACGACTGAATTTCCCTTTCATAGGATTATTACTAGCTTCATGGGCACTAAGCCAACTATTGCCGTCTCACATCTAGGCTGTGAGAAAAACCGGATTGACACCGAGCATATGCTGGGTCTCCTTGTTCAAGCGGGATACTCAGTAGACGCAAACGAGGAACTCGCAGACTACGTGATTGTCAACACCTGTAGCTTCATTCAATCGGCTCGCGAAGAATCGGTTCGTACCCTAGTTGAACTGGCTGAAGCCGACAAAAAAATTGTGATTACGGGTTGCATGGCACAGCACTTTAAGCAAGAATTGCTGGACGAGTTGCCCGAAGCCGTCGCCCTAGTTGGGACAGGCGATTATCACAAAATCGTCGATGTGATTCAGCGCACTGAAGTTGGAGAGCGGGTGACAGAGATCTCGTTGCAGCCGACTTATATTGCCGATGAAAATACTCCCCGCTATCGCACGACAACTGAGGGAGTTGCCTATCTGCGGGTAGCTGAAGGCTGTGACTATCGCTGTGCTTTTTGCATTATTCCTCACTTGCGCGGAAATCAGCGATCGCGCACCATTGAATCCATTGTGGCTGAAGCTAAACGGTTAGCCTCAGAAGGAGTGCAAGAGCTAATCTTAATTTCCCAAATCACAACAAACTACGGCATCGATATTTACGGCAAACCCAAACTCGCTGAGCTTTTACGGGCGCTTGGCAAAGTCGAGGTTCCCTGGATTCGGATTCACTATGCTTATCCCACGGGCTTAACCCCTGACGTGATTGCCGCGATTCAAGAAACGCCCAACGTTTTGCCCTATATGGATTTGCCGCTGCAACACTCTCACCCTGAGGTGCTGCGATCGATGAATCGTCCCTGGCAAGGACAAGTCAATGATGCGATTATTCAGCGGATTAAGGAGTCTATTCCTAACTCTGTTTTGCGAACCACTTTTATCGTGGGTTTTCCCGGTGAAACAGATGAACACTTTGAACATTTGCTAGAGTTTGTTCAAAGACATGAATTTGATCATGTAGGCGTATTTACGTTTTCCCCAGAGGAGGGAACTCCAGCCTATACCCTTCCAAACCAACTTCCTCAAGCTGTGATGAACCAGCGCCGTCAAACCTTAATGCAGGTTCAGCAGCCGATTTCTTTAAAAAAGAATCACCTGGAAATTGGCAAGGTTGTCAATGTGCTGATTGAGCAAGAAAACCCTGAAACTGGGGAACTGCTCGGTCGCTCGTCTCGTTTCTCGCCAGAGGTTGATGGCTTAGTATACGTTTCTGGTGAAGCGAGTTTAGGGTCTTTGGTGCCAGTTGCCATTGACGATGCCAGTGAATATGACCTGTATGGTCATATCGCAACCGCAGCAGATTTATTTAACCATCAACCTCTAGCCGTCCCATAAATCGCTGCATTTCAAGAGTAACTCTTCTAAGAGTTGCGGCTTTGTCGGGTATTTTCCTGACGTTTAAGCCTTTTGATCCCGTCTCATTTCTGATATTTATAGGAGATTCAATGACCCTTTCGTTTAACAGCCTTGGTCTATCTGATGCCCGTGTCCGTTTTCTAGAGTCCTTAGGATTCACCGCCCCTACTCCGATTCAAGCCGAAGCGATCCCCCATTTGCTGGCAGGTCGTGATGTAGTGGGTCAAGCGCAAACCGGTACTGGTAAGACGGCTGCTTTTTCTTTACCAATCCTAGAGCGGATCGATGTCTCGTCCCCGGTGGTGCAGGCACTCGTTCTAACTCCAACTCGCGAACTGGCGATGCAGGTTTGTCAGGCAATTCGTGATTTTAATGACGATCGCCATCTGAAAATTGTTTCCATTTATGGGGGGCAAGCGATCGAACCCCAAATTTCCCGGTTGAGACGCGGTGCCCAAATGGTCGTGGGAACTCCGGGTCGAGTGCTTGATTTGTTGAGCCGGGGCGATTTGAAGCTCAACAATGTCCAGTGGTTGGTGTTGGATGAAGCCGATGAAATGCTGAATATGGGCTTTATTCAAGATGTGGAAAAAATTCTGAACCAAGCACCCACTGAGCGACAAACTGCGTTTTTCTCTGCCACGATGGAACCGTCTGTTCGCAAATTAGTAGCTAAGTTTCTGAGATCGCCCGTTACAGTCACTATTGAGCAACCTAAAGCGGCTCCTAGCCGGATTAACCAAGTTGCCTACATGGTGCCTCGCGGATGGACAAAGCCCCGTGCGCTTTTGCCCATCCTTGAACTAGAAGATCCTGCTTCTGCCTTGATCTTCGTTCGCACCCGTAAAGCAGCCGCCGACCTAACCAGTCAGTTGCAAGCAGCAGGACACAGCGTCGATGAATATCATGGAGACTTGAGCCAATCTCAGCGTGAGCGTCTCTTGCTCCGGTTCCGTCAGGGTCAAGTGCGTTGGGTTGTCGCAACCGATATCGCAGCCCGTGGAATTCATGTGGATGACCTGACCCATGTCATCAACTACGATTTGCCGGATAGCGTCGAAAATTACGTTCATCGCATCGGTCGGACGGGACGAGCCGGGAAGGAAGGTATGGCGCTTACCCTAGTTCACTCAATGGATCGCCGCAAGCTAAGAGACATCGAAAATCATGTCCGTCAACGCTTGGAGATCGTCTCTATTCCAACTCGCGCTCAAATTGAAGCACGGCAGATTGAAAAGCTACAAGACAGTCTCAAAGAAGCGCTGGCTGGCGAACGCATGGCATCGTTCTTACCTATTGTGGCGAAACTTTCGGAAGAATACGAACCCCACGCGATCGCGGCAGCAGCGTTGCAGATGGCGTATGACCAGATTCGACCTGCCTGGATGCGTTCTTCTCAAGAAGCAGGTGGAGATTACAACGATGATGACAGAACTTCTTCGCCTAAATTGAAGCCAATCAAACGTGCCAAACCGAATGGCAATCAGCGTCAAACTGCTTCCAGTTCTCACCGCTCCTCTCATGGTGGGTCACACCTCTCTGAGCGGTAGTAGTAAATTGATTCACTAGCTTTAAAGGGCGCGAGATTTCGCGCCTTTTTTCTGTCAGATATTTTTAGCCCCTACAAACCGCCGTGCTATCCACCGAGTTGCTGTATTTTTATCGTCAGGTGAGTCAACAAGTCCTAACAGTCGTAGACGTAGAAACTACAGGACATCACCCCAAATCTAGCCGCGTGATTGAAATTTCGGTTTTGCAAGCCACTTTAGATGCAGGCATTCATCACCAGCAAACCCACTTAATTAATCCACAGGTGCCTGTGCCAGAGAGCATCACTCGATTCACAGGCATTTCTCAAGATATGGTGAATCAAGCAGATTCAGCAGAAGATATTTGGCAGAAATATTTGCCGTTATTGAATACGGGCACCTTGACTGCTCACAATCTCGCATTTGACTATGGGTTTCTTCAGTCAGAGTTTGCTCATTTGGGTGCAGGCTTTACTCGCCCGAATTCTGAACAACTCTGCACCGTGATTTTGGCACGGCTGATGTTGCCTGAGTTGCCGTCTCGCAGTCTGCCCAATCTAGTACAGCATTTTGGCTTTCCGGTTAACACCTCTCACCGAGCAGAGGCGGATACTCTCGCGTGTTGGCTGTTGGCAAAATTGCTATTAACAGAGATTCAAAATGAGCCAGATGAAACCTTGCTCGATCGCTTTGCCAAACAATGGCTATCCCTGCGATCTGCTGCAGCAATTTTAGGAGTTTCAACTCAGCAAGCGCGGACTTCCCTCAAGCGAGCGAATATTCAACCGCGTCTGGTAGGACAATACCGCACTCCTCAATATCAACGAGGAGAGGTAGAACGCCTTTTTCAAGAAAAGCAAAGCTCCAATCAACTTTCGTTACTGTAAGATCTGTAACCTTTCTATAAGCCTAAAACGTTAGCTATAAAAAAGGCTGGGCGATCGCCCAGCCTAAGAACCAAACTTTAGGACAACTGCTGAGTTAGCGTTGCCCTCCATCAATAATCCTTTGCACGTCACGACTAGGCGTGTAGCCATAGCCAAAAGCGCTGGAGTTTGTGTCATCCAAAATCCGTGGAGTAACTAGCACAATCACTTCCCGGCGCTGCTGTTGCTTCTCGGTTCGGCGGAAAAGCGCTCCCAGAATTGGAATATCCCCCAAAATAGGAATTTTGGTCACCGTAGCGCGGTCTTCATCTTGAATGATGCCAGACAGCAGCAGCGTTTGCCCATCGCGTACCCGCACCAGCCCTGAATTAACAATTCGCCTTGCTAACAGGGTAATCGGGTTGGTAACGGTTTGACCCTGGTTTGTAAAGGAAATATTGACGGTTTGATCCGGTCGCGTAATCTCTGGATTAATGGTGAACGAAATAAATCCGTTGTCATCAATTTTTTCAACTCTAACCGGTAGAGTTAACCCCGCTGGCGCTTTTTCAACTTCAACCGTGATTTGAGTAGAATTTTGAGTCGCTGTCACCTGCTGCCGAATGTTGGTGATAACTTCCTGCGCCAACTGAACCTGTGCCTGCTGTCCTTCTTGGACTACCAGGGTGGGATCGGTCAAAATTTTGGCATTGCCTGTGGTGACAGCCGCCTGCAATTGCAGCAAGAAGTCTCGTGTAAATCCGCCGGCATTGTTTGCGATCGCACCTCCAAAAATCGCGGGTGCGGCTCCAATCGTGCTGCCCGTATTCAGCGTAGAACTGAGTCCATTAAAGCTGGGAGTTTGTCGCCCAAAGTTCAGTAAGCCAATCCCACCCGTGTTCACAAACTGCGAGTCGTTCACTCCAAACGAGAAGCTAGCACCCACCCGATTAAAGGCGATCAGGTCAATATCGATCACTCGAACATTAATGGCAACCTGACGACGACGCGCATCAAGCTGCGTTAACAAAGAGGTTGCCACTTCAACTTTGCGAGGAGGACCCACTAAAGTAATTGAGTTCAAGCGATCATCCGTGGCGATCGATAAGCCTCGTAACAACAGAGGAGCCGTGCCCTCTCTTGCCTCTAGGGGACGAATTTCAGTATCGCGGGTTTCAACAAACCGACGGTTAATCCCTGTTCCCACTTCCTCAATCCGTACCACGTCAACGGAACGCAGAGTGGATGCTCCCACGCTACTTAGGTAAGCAGAGGCAGCAGCAACGGTCGCTTGGTTGAGGCGTAAGGTGCGAGTGACGAGACTCCGCGCATTGTCTGGCAGTCGAGGACTGACAAAAATAGTACGACCCACTCGGTTTGCTTCTAAGCCAGTAACTTGCAGAATATAGTTAAAAACATTCTGAACAGGTTCATTTTCAATATCTAGAGTGACTTTGGGACCACCAGTATCCTGCGTTACAGGTGCAGCAGTTTGAATCGTTCCTCCGAGAGGCTGTGGAGGAGCATAGGCAATGTTCAAGCCGACAGAGCGGGCAAGTAGAGAGAGCGCTTCACGGGCGGAGGCATCTCTTAAAACCAAACGGGGGACGCGCTCATTTGTCCCTAAATCAATTGATGTTGAAGTAGAGTCTACTTGCCCAACTGCGATGTCTCCTACTGGAGGCGCAATAGCTCTGGGGAGCAAGTTCGGCGCAAATGGCGGCACGGCTGGCGGGGGTTGGTAGGCGGCACCATCCACTTTTATTTGGGGATTGGGCACCAGCGGGGCACCCCCTTGAAAAGCAGGCAGTGGACTTTGGGCGGGTTGTGATTGGGTGACCGATTGCCCCGGTTGAAATTGACCCGGAGGCGTGACTGAAGCCGGGGGCAATTGGGCAAGCGGTTGAGCGTTGGGCAAGAAGGGAGAGCGAGGCGCTGGTGCTGTTGAAGGCTGAACGGCTGGCAAAGGTGCTTGGAAGGATGGCGCTGGCAAAGGCGGCAGCGTGTTTCCGGCTTGAGTGCGGCGCAGGGAAGTGTTAGTAGGCTTGGCGGCGGTGGTGACAGGTTTTTTGCCTGGTGCTGCCTTGGTTGCTTTGCCTGGTGCTGCCTTGGTTGCTTTGGCGGGTGCTGCGGTCATGCTAAACAGGAGCGCGCCTTGATTGCGGGTGACTTGCCCTGCTACGGCAGATCCGCTGCTGGTGACGGTGACCCGGACGCTGGTGCGATCGAGAGGGGCAACGGTCACCATCGAAATTCCAGGCGCAGGATTTGCCTGCTGAAACCGTCCTCCCGGCATGGCAAGCTGGGTGTTAATCAAGTCTGCCGTCCAAGTGCGACCGCGATTGACTGAAAATACTTGGGGGCGATCGCTGCCATTGGTTCGTAACATCAGCGTTGCTCCCTTTGCGGTAGGAGATATCTGTACCGCAGTCACCTGAGCCGCTGCAAAAACAGGCTGAGCCATTGCCACCATCGCAGCACTGCCCAACAGACTAGTCATCAAAATTTTAGTTAATCCCTGTTCCGGTTTCACGGTTTCTCCTCACATGATAAATAAGCGGGGGACGTTACTTTGTCTGGGCAGGCTGAGGCGCTGCTGGAGCAGCCTGCACCACTTCGTCTGGTCTTAATGGCAGCAATGCCTCTAGCTGAAACTTCGTTGTAATTTTAGGATCGGGTTGGCAGAGTGATAAGCGAGTAAAATCTCCAGTGCCGGTATAAACCGTCGTGTTTTTTGATTTATCGCTTAGGTTTGAGGTTAGTTCTCGAATGACTAGCAAAGGCTGAAGTCGTTCGATACTTTGCAAAATGGCAGAGGTCTGTTCATAGTTGCCGGATAACTCCACTGAAACGGCTTGACGCTTCAGCTTGCCATTGACCTGAGTACCATAAGAACTATCGGTAATCACACCCGTCCGATCCTTGTTGGGCGTAAAGCCTCTTAGTTCAGCTTTAGCAGCCAGATCCCCATATTTATCCTCAAACTCACGAATATTTTGCTGAATGGTCGGCGGACACAGCGCCAACTTCTGCGATCGCCGCTTCCCTAAATCCACATTCCGAGCATCAATTTGACGATTGAGATCGAGCAAAAGCGTATCCAACGAGGCTTCATTTGCAAACAGAGTCAGGACATCATCTCGTTGCCGCTGAGCCGTTTCCAACTCTTTCTTAGCGGTCTCTATTTCTTGTAAACGAGCTTGCTGCTGCTGAATATCATTTTCGGTTTGTTTCACTTTGGCATCCAACTCCTGATACCGTTCCCATTCAGGCAATCCCAAATAGAACAGCAACGCTCCAGCCCCTAGCAATCCCAGCACTGCCAGCGCAATACCGCTAACTATTGGCGTAAAGCGGATGCCAAAAACCGTCGGATAATCGGGTTCTGCATCAAACGGTTGATCACCAGGAATAAAGTCTCCACCTGCACTCATGGCTTAACGACCCCCTTCTGGCGTAACGTTTCAATTCGAGTAACCAGCCCAGTCGCTTTTTTGCTTTCTAGCTCTTGCAATAGCTCCGAGGCAGGCACATCTGTTAGCTCGGTTTGAATCACGAACGCAACCTCACCCGGCAACTTCACTTTATCTCTGTCTGCTGCTGCGCTTGAGCCACCCACTTGAACAGCTTGGGGTAATTTGGGTTCACCCAACGTGGCACTCAGAATTCTAGCGGTGTCAGGTTTAACAAATTTAGACCGCTGCAAAATCAGCAAAAAATCATTGACATCATTAAAACTAGTGGCTGTACCCGTAATCTGAATCACGCCACTTGGCGGGGGCGCAGGTGCTGCGCCTGGGGCAGGGCTAGGGGAAGCCGCTGGCGTAGCAGGACTCGGCTGAGGTAACGCCGCGATTTCTTGTGCGGTCAACTCTTTAATGTCGAGAATGCGAACTTTGGGCGGGGTACGCGCACTGATATCCCCAAATGTTGCCGACCATGGCTTGATCGTGTTGAATACACTGGCAAAGGCAGCAGTATCTGCTTTTGCTTGGGTTGTTTGCGCTTTGACTGAGGCTAATTTTGCTTGCTCCGCTTTAATAGCGCTGATCTGAGCATCTAATTCTGCTTGTCGTTGAACCAACTGCTCATTTTGAGACTGCAGAAAAAACCATCCTCCAGCAGCCAGTCCCAACAACGCTAATCCTGTCCCTGCCCCTAACCAAAGGGGGCGCTTACTTTCAGGAGTGCTTAAATCTCGCCGTCGCGAACTTTGAGTCAGTTCTGGTCGATATTCTGGGCGATCCTTTAAAAAGTTAATGTCTAAGCCGTACATACTACGAAACCTCCCGCAATCCTAAGCCCAGCACAACGCTGAGTCCTGCCCTTTGAGTGGGAGGAATGTCCTCACCGACTTCTAGATCTAATGCGGCAATGGGATCAACCTGAGTGCAAGGCAGACTGAGCCGACTTGCAAAAAATTCGTCTAACTGCCCGATCGCCGCGCCTGGACCTGCCAGCAAAAGCTGTGCCACTTCCAAGTTTTCCCCCTGATTTAAGTAAAAATCGATTGAGCGCCGTAGCTCATCTGCTAGCTCTCCAATAATTCGCAGCATGGCAGCCGATCCGGGATTGGTGCCAGCCATTTTCCCTGTACTGCCAATGGTGTCGGATGGCACGATGGGAATGGTCATCCCTTGCAATAAATCGGTCGTGCGGGAGGGCGGCAGATTCATGGCACGAGACAGGGCGCTTTGAATTTGGTAGGTGCCAATGGGAACAGTTCGAGAGAATTTAGGAACTCCGTCTTGGGCGATCGAAATTTCGGTACTCTCAAATTCAATGTCTACGATCGCAACCGCTTCTTGAGAAGAAAATTGCCGCAGTTGCTCTCGAATCGTGCGAATTAATGCAAAACTTGCGACTTCTAAAACATTAAGTTTTAACCCGGCTGCTTCAAACGTGCGAATATAAGCATCCGTAATTTCTTTGCGAGTTGCTACTAGCAAAACCTGAAATTTCTCAATGCCATCATCATCAACAAATAGCCCCAGTTTTTGATAGTCAACATCGGCTTCTTCGCGAGGAAAAGGTAAATACAAACCAGCTTCTTGGTTTAGCACCATCTCTCGCAGTTCGTTATCATCTAATTCCGCAGGCACCGGAATGATTCGGGTAACGGTATCGCGTCCCCCCATAACGGCTGTAGTGACTTGCTTAGTCTTAATCTTATGTTCTGCAAATATAGATTGCAGTAGCTCTGCCATCCCCGGAGGGTCCATAATTTGCCCCTCTTGAAACATCCCCTCAGGAACCGGAGCCGAAGCCAAAGTAGCGAGCTTAAGGGACTGTCCTTGCTTCCGTAGCTGAGCTACATTAATGCGATCGGGGGCAAGCTCGATACCAATCCCCTTAGTTTTTCTAGACAGTAAATTAGTTAAGGCTTTAACCACAATGTTGCCCGCTCAACTAAAGGTTTTGGACGAAAATAATTCACGGCTCGTAAATGCAATCTAAGGGATTCAAGAACTAATGTATGGTACTCAATTTTGATTGAAATGAGCACTTTAATTAAAAAGATGACTTATTTCTATATTCCTTTTAGTACTCGCTAATTTCTCATTGAATCTTGCAAAAAGAAATTATAAAGGCGTTTCTTAAATTTGAAGCATTTGAGCTAGAAATTTGATTACTCCCTGTATCAGCGATGGTACACACAATTTCGGGAATTGCACACATTTTTTCGAGTGTGCTTTAAACCGTGCGTTAGATTAATGACCCAACTGTCACAATAGCAAAGACACACTTTGAGTTTTCAGGATGTTTCAAGCTACTCGTCGTCGCTTGGCACTATGGTATACGGCTGTTACGGCGGTGCTGTTGCTGCTATTTGCCAGTGGTGTGTTTTTCTATGTTCGCAGTACGCTAATTGAGCGGGTTGATGACACGCTTAATCATGTGGTGGAAGTAGTCCGACGATCGCTGGTGATTGAACCGATCAACAGTCATGTGGAAGGTGGACTATTGCGGGTCAACATTGAAGCTAGCTTTCGCAATAATGCTGCCACCGCAGAAGACGATCGCATTGATATTGAGTGGTTTAGCCCCGTGGGAGAGTTGCTCTGGTCAACCCTTTCTACACCGCTACAGGTGCCGCTGCGTTTTACTCCCAACGGCGAAACAGTCAGAATCGCTCCTGAACAGCTAACAGCCGCAATTACCAAACCTATTTCACCAATGCTGCCCATTTCTGAGCCGCTTGTTTTGCGGCAAGTGACTCAACGAGTTGAGTTGGGGCGGCAAGTCCTAGGCTACTTACGAGTGAGCCATCCGTGGTTTGAGGTGACCAAACCTAGCCGCGAATTCTTTTTTGATCTAGCAGTAGGCACGGGGCTAATGGTGGGTGCAGTGGGTGCGATCGGCTGGTTTTTATCAGAGCTAGCCATGCAGCCCATTCGCGACTCTTATCAACGGCTTAAACAATTTACAGCCGATGCTTCCCATGAATTGCGTAGCCCGATCGCCGTGATTCAAACCAATGTGCAAGTCGCGCTAGCAGATCCCGATCCTGATCTATCCACGCAGCAAGATCATTTACGAGTCGTTGAGCGATTGACCCGGCGATTGGGGCGATTAGTCGATGATTTACTATTTTTGGCACGCCAAGATAGCGGCAGTGTGCAGGCACAGTGGCTCATGGTTGATCTTGAATGGGTTTTAAAAGAAGTGATTGAAGAACAGCGGATTTTGGCGGCAGAGAAGCAAATCGCGATCGCCTTGCAGCAAGTTGAGCCTGAAAAAGAACTGGGGTTATCGACTTCTTCAACAGCGTTAGTGTCAGCGGAATCAAGCAGCCAGATCAACGAGATCGCACAACTCCCTCACAAAAACTGGACAGGAATGCAGGGCGATCGCGATCAGCTTTTTCGGCTATTTACGAACCTGATTGGCAACGCCGTAAAGTACACGCCTTCCGGGGGCAAAGTCAATTTAGAACTTCAGCGAATTGGACGATTGAATCACTTTTTCTTACAAGTGGCGATTACGGATACAGGCATCGGCATTCCACCAGAAGCATTACCTCAATTATTTAACCGCTTTTATCGCGTTGATCCTGCCCGGAGCCAAGCCTCGGCTAAAGGATCAGGCTTAGGATTAGCGATCGCCCAGGCGATCGTCCAAAATCATCAAGGTCAGATTCACATTACCAGCACGCTCAACCAAGGAACCACGGTTAGTGTCACATTGCCACAACGACAGGAGGCAATCAAGGAATGAAAAGTTTTGAGTTTTGAGTTTTGAGTTTTGAGTTTTGAATTTGAAAACATTACCCTTCGTCCTTTCCTCTCGCCCCTCGCCTCTCAACCCTCGCCATTAGTCATATTTTTCAATGCCTAGAAGGTTTACTTCTTCGTAGGCTGCGAGTTGTAGTTTTAAGGATTGATTTTGGTCTTCAATGTCTTTCAATTCGCCCAAGCGTTCTAAGATGCGGCGGGTGAAGTTTTCGGCATCGGGTAGCTGGTCGGCAATCCAAGAGGTGTCGATTTCTATTTCAATCATTTTCAGCATATGTTGATATTCCCGTATCAATCGTTGATTGTTGGCTATCTGTTTGTTCAGGATATCAACAGCAGTCGTCGCACGATAAATTCGGGCTGAGTACATTTCTTGATCAACCTGTGCCATCTTTTGCTTAAGCACGTTGATCTGTTCAATTAATACTTGATTAGATTGACATTCATGAGTCAATTCAGTAACGCGCTGCTCTAACTTGCGCTGCTGGGCAAGCAACCGCTGATCAGCAATGAGGCGCATTCCTTCAGCTTGGGTGGCATTTAATGCAGGACTACTCAACTGAGCGTTATTGGTAAGCTTGAGGTATGCCAACACGCCGATCGCGCTCAGGATGGAGGCAAAAAATACACTACCACCCGTGAGGAAAGACAGCAACACTAAGCCAGTCACAAGGGTGATTAAGGTGACAACATGCTGATTAGTTCCGGGAATTGGATTGGGTAAGACGTAGCTTTTGCCTGTAGTGTGATTGGCGATCGCAACCAATCGCTTCATCAAATATCCCTGCATGGTATACAGCACCGACACCACATCGCCCCGATGCACGGGAATGGAATCACTCTTACCTGGAACCGAGAACTGAAGACATTTAAGGGTGCGATCGGCGGTTGTGATTTGGAAGATGTAATGCCGTTTGTAAAAACTTGGAAGCTTGGAAGTCAGATATAGTAATGCTTCGGTCATTGAAGAACGCTTAGATAGCTTGCCATACACCACGCCATATCGCTGACTGCACGATAAACAGGTTACCTGCATAGGAGGGACGTTGCGATGGAGATCGGCGATCGGCTTGGCGCAGGAAGGGCAGTATAGGGAAAGTCTCATTACCAGATTAAATCAGGGGTAAACAAAAGCAGTTCTTCCTATAGTCTTCTTCCCATGGGAAGAACTAAGCGATTGTTCCTGGATCTTAGCGAGTCTTTTTCAATTTCTGGGATGTCGATCGCCCAAGTTTATAAAGATTTGGGAGCTAAAAATTAAGTTTGAAGTGAAAAACTACTGCTTTCCGCTTTTTGGCAATTCTTTTCTGATTAGTCTCTTCTAATCAGTAGCAATGATTTGAGGGACTTTAAAGAATTCACCATCGCGATCGGGGGCGCTTTGCAAAATTGCTTCGCGATCGCCATGGGTTTCTAAAATATCTTCTCGTGTGATGTTGCTGGCATCGATCGCTCGAAACGTTGGCTCAATGTTGGTTACATCCAGTTCGCTCAACTGCTCAAAATAATCCAAAATGCCGTTTAGCTGCGTTGTAAACGTTTCTTCTTCAGCAGCCGATAATTCTAATCGGGCTAGGTGAGCAACTTTCCGAACTTGTTCGCGATCGATCATGGGTAGAAGAGAATAAGGAACAGAAAAAAGTGAAATTGCGTGAAGACCCTCATTCCCAGCCCTTCTCTCTAAGGAGAAGGGGGAAATTCAAAGTCCTTCTCCCTAGGGAGAGGGATTTAGGGTGAGGGCGCTTTGCGATAGCTACAACTAGTTAAGGTTAATTACCGATTTTAAAAGAACACATCAATTTGCGATCGCCCGGTGGTCTTCATCCAGTTTTGGGCTTCGATATAGTTGTTCGGAGCGTTACGGATGGCGCGTTTCCAGTAGTCTGCGGCTTGATCAAACCAGGCTTCTGCCTCTTCTTCGTTGCCTTCTTCTTCTGCCCGTTCGCCTTTGTAATGAAAGATAACGGCAACATTGTTTAGAGTTTGGGGCATTCGAGGATTGATCTCGATCGATTGAAAATAGTAATCGAGCGCTCGATCGTGCTCGCCATTGCTGGCATGAATCAGTCCAATGTTGTAAAGAATATAGCTGCGATCGTTGTCATCTTCCTCCAATTTGAGGGCTTCGTGATAGTTCTCAAGCGCTTCGGCATACTCGCCATCAGCTTGGGCTGACATGCCATCTCGATAATAGGCAAACGCTATCTTTTCCTTTCTAGTTGCAGGCAGCAACTTCAGAATTAGATCTGCCATGACCGTAAAACTTTTGTCGATGAAATTGTCGTTACGTTGGGTTCTAGGCATATAGAAAAGGAAAGTAAGGTCGGCTAATCTACTGATCTAATGAGGTGCGATCACGAGACGCTCCCTAGTTTAACGTCCTCTTGAGGCAAAGAATAGACAGAAAGCATTAAGAAGGATGTCAAGGATCAGATGTGAGAGATCCGGTGTTGGATACAAGGGATTGGGTAGTGTTCAAGATATCGTGCAAGCGACACAAAAAAAGGGAGGCTAACGATTCAATGGGAATTGTGGTCATTCGTGGACATCAAGGGGGAACAAACTGTAGATCTAGTTGGCGCTCGATGCAAATACGAGAGAGATTGCGGGGGTTGCATTGGCGCACGGGATGAAGCGGCTCACAAGCTGTTTGCTGATTGCACTGCGATAAAACCGATTTAGAGTGCGTCTCATCTGAAGAATCGCATCCACTCTGGGAAATCCACTTTGGGAAAATCTGCGATCGCCCTAATATTTTCTAGTACAGTTGCTCGATTTCCCATCAGTATCGGGTATAACCAATAGGAAAGCCGCTGCGTCCAGAACGCTCGCTAGTTATGCAACTTCCTCGTCCAATGAATTCACTTTCCACCGCTATTGTGATCGGCACCGTTAAAGGTCCGGGCGAAAACGGCAACCAGTATGTGTTTATCACGGCGGATAATCGCTATGTGAAAATCGGCGAATTTGTGTATTACGAAGTGCAGGAAACCGAGGCAGGCGGCGAAATGCGGCAGATTTTGGGCAAGCTGTCGGCGCGGAGCTTGATTGATCACCTCCCCGATCGCATCTTTGCCGATACCGAAGTCAGCCCCGAAGCGGTGGCAGCGTTGATTGGATTCACGGACACAAATCCCGAAATCTATGAAGTGACGGTCGATGTGATTGGCTATTTTGACGATCGCCTAGGTTTTATGAATCCACGCCGCACACCTAATCCTGGCGCAAAGGTTTATCTGGCAGATGATGCCATGCTGCAACGAGTGTTGAATAAGCGGCAACCGGGGGCGATCGGCTCTGCATTTATCGGTGGCTTGCTGCTACGGGAAGTAGGCGCGGTTCCCATTGCCCTGGATGTGAAAGAACTGGTCAGCACCCACATGACCATTTTGGCAGGCACGGGTTCCGGCAAATCTTATACCGCTGGAGTTTTGATTGAAGAATTACTATTGCCTCACAATCGGGCAGCCGTGCTGATTTTTGATCCTCATGGGGAATACAGCACCTTGTCTGAAATGCAGGGACATCCGCAGTTTCAAGGGGAAGACGGCTATTCGCCGAAAGTAAAGGTTCTGACCCCGGATGATATTCGGATTCGCACGTCGTCGCTGGATTACGCTGATATTTTGACCCTGCTGCCGGAAATGAGCGATCGCCAGCAGTCGATTCTCAACAAAGCCTACGCGATCGTCAAAAAGCATCGTAAAGGCGACTATCGCTGGGATGTGCAGGATTTGATCGCGGCGGTGTATGAAGCCGATACGCAAGTCGATGATGAAGGCAACGAAAAACCCGGTTCTTCGGCTCCTGCTTTGGAATGGAAGCTAGAACGACTGGCGCGATCGCCCTACTTTCATCCCTTTCAACACCTTGCCCCCAAGGATTTATTTGAACCCGGTCAGGCAACCGTGCTGCAAATGAACGAAATCAGCCAGGAAGAACAGCAAGTGATTTGTGCGGCGGTGCTGCGGCAGGCAAACCAGGCACGGATGAATACCCAAAAAGAACTGATTACCTCCGAGGACGAAAACTATTTGCCCTATCCGGTTTTCATCATTGTGGAAGAAGCTCACCGCTTCGCCCCTGCCCATGAGCCATCGCGCTGTAAAGCGGTGCTGCGAACGATTCTGAGTGAGGGGCGAAAATTTGGTTTAGGCATGGGATTGATTACCCAGCGACCGGGCAAAATCGATTCTGATGTGCTGTCGCAATGTATGAGTCAGTTTATTATGCGAATCGTTAACCCGGTGGATCAAGAAAGCCTCAAGTTTGGCGTGGAAGCAGCCGGACGCGATTTGCTGAAAGAGTTGCCGTCGCTGACGAAAGGGCAGGTGATTATCTCTGGAGCGTGTGTGAATACGCCTGTGCTGTGTAAAGTGCGGCAGCGGCTCACCAAACATGGCGGCGAAACGTTAGATGCGCCGAGCGAGTGGCAGCGCCATTTTCAAACCCACCGAATTCAAGATCGCAAAATTCAGGAAGCACCCGTCGCGGGTCGAGAGCGATCGCAAACCATTCGCGGAGTCAGCATTGAATAGTCAAGCGCCAAGGGGAAGGGTCATTCAATGGCTGGAAATTGGGTGAGTAGTTTGTTGCTGGTGATGACGACGCTCTATCAAGCGATCGCGTGTTGGCGTGAAGATCGGCGATCTCCACCCGGTCAGCGGATTGATATTGGCGGATACAAGCTGCATCTCTATACCGCAGGTGAGTCTACCAATCAGCCTACCATTGTGCTAGATCACAGCTTGGGCGGCATTGAAGGCTATTTCTTGTTGCCAGAACTGGCGAAATTAGGGCGAGTTTGTTGTTACGATCGCGCTGGCTATGGATGGAGCGATCGCAGCCCCCATTCCCGCACCAGTCAACAGATTGTGATGGAACTCGATCGCCTGCTGACCGCTGCCAACATTGCCCCGCCCTATCTGCTGATTGGTAATTCCTTTGGTAGCTATAACCAGCGGCTTTATGCCCACCAGTTTCCCGAAAAAGTGGCAGGGCTAGTCTTAACCGATGGCTTACACGAAAGCGGCATGTTGCAGATGACGCTGTTGCTGCGGGGATTAAAGCTATTTTTTATCTCTGGTTTTGTCATGTGTGTATTGGGATCTGTTTTAGGAATTATTCGGGTGCTGAAAACTTGCGGCATGTTTGAGCGATTGAAGCCAGAGCTAAGGCAGTATTCCAGCACCGTCTTGAACCCGGTTCAGCGATCGTTTTGTCGTCCCAATCATTGGATCACCATGGCTCAAGAAATGTGGAGCCTCGAAGCCAGTGGACGGCAACTGCAAACCATTAATTCACTGGGTGCGTTGCCCATGGTGAGCATCAAAGCCAACAGTTTTTTCAAGCCCTCTCTTTGGACGCGGTTGATTCCGTTGGGAGCCGCCAATCGACTGCGCGATGACATGCATCAGGAATTATCAAAACTTTCGACAAACTGTATTCAACTTCAAGCTGAAACGAGCGGTCACTTTGTCTGGCTCGATCAGCCGGAGGTCATTTTACAAGCCGTAAAGATGCTTTTAGAAGAAGGGATTTAAGGGCGTTGCTGATTGCAAGTATAATTTTTGACTGTAGGGGTAGGTCTTGTGCCTACCCTGCTGGAGATCAAGGGCAACCACAAGGGATTGCCCCTACAAATTTCTGATCATTTCAACTTTGATAAACTACTCGCTAAATCTTGGGTGGTGTCAATCGCTTGAACGATCGCTTGCTCAGCATCGGTGAACGGTTCCATCTGCTGGGTAGGCAATAAATCGGGGGTGGCATCGGAAATATCACCCTGTCGCTGATGCAGCCAGTTTTGACGAGCCTCTAGGGGGGCGGTGCAGTGCAATATTTGCAGGGAAAGCGGCGGGGTGGAATCGTCTGCATTGGCAGCGTCAACGGCTTGAATCACAGCTTGGCGGTGCGCTTGGCGATCGTACTTGGCATCCAAAATGACGGGGTAGCCTTGCTTTGCTAGGGTAATCCCCAGATGCAAGAGGCGATCGTAGGTTTGCTGAGTCATTTCTGGCGTGTATAAATCAGCGTCACCGCGTTCAGTCAGGGAAACGCCTGCTAAATGCTTCCGCACCGCGTCAGAGCGGATGTATACGGCTCCAATTTTTTGTGCCAACAATCGAGCAACCGTGCTTTTGCCAGAACCCGATAGTCCAGTTGTCAAGAAAATCTGTCCGCGATGGGCTTCACTGGCAGTTCCCAAGGGCGATCGCGTATAGTCCCATGCCAAGCGGAAATAGCGTTTGGCGGTTTCGGTTGCCTCTTGCTTCACCGCATCAGGAATGGTGGGATCATCCAGCAAAAAAGAAGTGACTTTGGCGCGCACATAAGATTGACGACTCAGATAAAGCGGCAACACCTGTAACCCTTCCCAGTCGCCCATTTCTTCGATGTAAGCATTTAAAAACACATTGCTTAAATCCGGGCGATTGCGGGCATCTAAATCCATGATGATGTAGGCAATGTCGAACATAATATCGACAAAGCGAAACGGTTCATTGAACTCGATGCAGTCGAACAGTAAGATATTGTCGTCCCACAGAGCAATGTTTCGCAAATGCACATCCCCATGGCATTCCCGAATCCAGTTGTGCTGCACGCGGTTGGCAAACAGGTCTGCTTGTTCGGCAAACAGGCGATCGGTGTACTGGCGAGTTTCATCAAACTGTAGCTGAGTCTGCGATCGCCCAACATAGCCAACAGTTTGCTCATAGTTTTCATCGATCGCCTGCCGAATTTGGGTCACATCGCCAAACGTGCGAATGTAATCATTGATCGCACCCTTGTTGTGAAAGCTGACTAACTCTTTTGCCAACCGCACCAATAATTCTGCGGTCAGCTTGCCCTGATCAAACAAATCCGTGAATAGCGTCCCTTCCGGAAACTGCTCCATCCGCACGGTAAACTCCACCGCTTCAGCGGCTCCCCCCAAGCGAAACTGCCCCACTGTCTCGGTGATCGGCAATACTTCTAGATATAAATCTGCGGCACCTCGCTGATTCAACCGAATCTCTTCATGGCAAAAATGCTCTCGCTTCTCTAAGGTGGAAAAATCGAGAAAGCCATAATTAACAGGCTTTTTCACCTTATAGGCATACTCTCCAGTCAGCAAAATGTAGGAGACATGAGTTTGCACTAGTTGGATCGGCTCTGTCACCGGGTGAGGATAAAATTCCGGTTGCAGCATTTGTTGAATTACAGGAGGGAGAGCAGTTTCAGTCATTCCAAAGGATGCAAAATGGTGAAGTTGGCAACCGTTAACATACCATGCGGCTTACCTAAACTCATGAATTGAACTGAGAATCTAGTGTTAGGGTACATCTCATATTTAAGGGATTAAGGGATGAGGGCGGTCTAATGACTTTTCTAAATTGACCTGCTCCCAAACAACCCTGTCCAGCAGAGGGGTCATGTGATCAAAATGCCAGCAACTTTATCGTCACTAAGCGTCATGCGAACCACAAACTCATCTCCGCCATCGGCAAAACTCAACTTCCACAGATAAATCTGATAGCTACTTTGTTTGAGATCACCAAAATAAGTCGTTGAATAGCCCTTTGTCATTCGTGGAGCGAGTTGCTCACTCACACCTTCAAACATTTGTTTGGTAATGCCTGCTTTATAACCGGAATCACCCACCGTGGTAAAAAGCTCGTAATCTGCCGACGCGATCGCGTCCAAGATAATCTGCAAACAATCGATCACGTTTTGAGGAGGAGTGATGAGATTCATAAGACCATTCTCACGTTAGCGTTTTATCAAACTGTACAAAAAAATAGTGCTGCATAGAAATAAAATGTTGTGATGGAGGCTGCAATCGCGCCTCCTTCAACCGTCATTAGCTATAAAATTTTGTGCGTGTGGATGTAGTTTCTCCATGCCGCCCAAAAGACTAATCCAGGCAGTGGTGACGACCCAGTGGATTAGCGTAATCACGAACAGGGAGCCAGTGAGGAAATAGGCAATAGTGCAGATAAGACCGAGTAATCCTGTTAGGGTCAAAAACGCAGGATTGAAGAAAGTGGGGTTACCAGGTTTATAGAAAATTTTGGCGTTGAGGGGATGATAGACGATGAATAGAATTAAGCTAAAAACCGCCCAAATCATCCACATTTGCCCGGTGATCCCAGCACGAGGATAGGGCAGCAATACGACGCGAAAAATAAACTCTTCCAGTAGAGCAGGCATGAAAAATAAGCGTCCTGCTAGCAGCAGATAGTCTTGTTTGGAGGCTTGCCAGGGTTTGAATTGCAAGAAGCCTTGAGAGAAGCCAATCGGCAGGGCGATCGCCGCATACAGCAGTAACATCCCCAGAGCAACGCCCAAATGCAACAGGGTTGGCAAACTGATCGCACCTAAGATTCGAGTAAACAGAATGGTGGCGATCGCAACATTCGTACCGGGCAGCGTCCATCTGCCGAAGACTTGCGTCGGGGCGATCGGCAGAATATTGGGATTGTTGCCGCCCACCTGATTTGTTTGCAAGAACCATAGTTTTGCACCATGCCGCAGGAATTGAATGCTGAGTTCATCTTGGGCTTGTCGGGGCAAAATCGTTCTCCAACTGGTCAGTGCGGTGAGAATATTGGCAGTCCCAGACCCAGCACGAACAAAGTCTGGCGATTGGATCTCGGTGCCAGACAGAGCGGCAGCATTCGTTTTCCAGTCTTGCCGCACTAGTCCAAAGGGGGCAAGGTCTCGTTGCAGATCATTTCCCAAGGTGATCAACTGTTCAAATCGTTGAATCGTTGGATCTTCAGGATGAGATGACCACCAACGCTGAATCTCTGGACTCGATTCAACCTGTTTCCGAATGGCTTGAATGGTTGCAAACAAGGCTTGGTTAGAATCCTGCACACAGGACGTTGCAGCAGTAACATTAGCAATGCCGGTGCCGTCACCTGTCCGGTAGCGATCGCCAATGATCCGAAGTTGACGCATCAGTTCAGAAAACGGCGAAATCGTGATACCGCCGAAATCATAATCTTGGGCGATCGTATCGAGTTTAACAATCACATCGGTCACCGGACGAGTGCCCAACCAGCCCCGTTGCAGGTTGCCCATGTAGTTTGTCCAAGAATTCTCTCCCGAAATCACCCCTTCAATGTTGTTGGCATACACCTGTTGATAGCGCACGTCTAGCTGAAGTTCGTTGGTGAACGGATCGCGGATCACCTCTGCAACACCATAGGCAAAATGTCCGGTGACGGTGCCGCCCACAGATCCCTCGCCGCTCGTGCCACCTCTGCCGCCAAACAGATGCATGACCAAGGCGCGATCGCCCGCTTGCCACTGAGCGATCGCGTCTGCTGAAGTCTTCGCCTTGGGGTTCACTAAAACCGTTTGAATCGTGCCCTTTCGTTGCTCCGTATTTCGCCAGTTTTGATAATTAATGTAGTCCAACCCCTTGCCTGTCCCTAGCAACACTTGCTGTGGGTTGAGTTGGAACAGCGATCGCGGTTTGATTGACTGCACGGTAAACAATCCCGCCTGATCCTGTGCGCCATACAAGTACCAGCCTGCCGCGCCTGCCGGGGATTTTTCCAACTCTCGCGGGGTGGAGGCGTACACGCCATTGCCATCGATTGGCTGTTGGGGAATGCGAACTGTGGATTGCACACCGTCAAATTGTTTGGTTGCCGGATTGTAGTGCTGCACTCGAAACAGTTCACTAGGGCAGGGACGCTCTCCTGGGCACGCTTTGGGAATGAATTGGGTTGGCGAGTTTGGGACTGTCCCTAAAATTTTCACGAGGGTGACGTATCTGCCCGTATTCAACAACGGTTCCCGCTCAATTTGCAAGGCGGGTTGACCCTCCGGTGTCTGGCTCAAGGTTGCGGCGGTTAGCGATACGGTTACGTCGTCCTTCGGTCTGGCTCCCGCGATCGCCTGTAAAGCGCCCACCCGCGATCGCCCATTCAAGCGATCGGCGTAGATATCAGCTTTCGTGCGGCGCAGTTCTGCCACTAGCGGCGAAAATTTCACATCCCGCGTTCCGGCTGCTACATCGCGCTGCACCGATGGCTTTTGGCTCCATTCCAGCCGGATCTGTTTGCCAATCAAATGGGTCGCATTGGGCGGCGCATGGGTGACTTCCATCCAGACCCAATCGGTTTCGCCTTGCTGCTGAGCATCGGGCAAAATCAGTCGTCCTGTCCAGGGTGCAACGGGGCGGTATAAATCCGGGGGGAGCGTTTGCTGAACTGGATAGAATCCCGGCTGGTTAAATGGCGCTCTACTAGTGATGGCGTAGTTGGATTCTATTGTGGTTCCAGAAGCGATATGGAATAGCAGCGTGGCAGCGATAGCGCCCATCAGGAGTAGCACCCATCGAATAATTCTATTGCCAATTGGCGATAGCGCTGAATTGTCAGTTCGCTGCGATCGAGCCATCTAAGTGCAACCTCGCTTCACGGCGGCTTTGAACAGCCTTTTGCTTCACTATTTTAGTCCCATCAAAGAACTACAGTCTTCAATCTAACAATATTCCTTTGAAAAGACGTAATTCTAAAACCGCTGGAGTATCAAGGCTACATCGCGTCCAAAAAGCGCTCCTTCTATGGCATTCGGGTATAACTGCTCGCGACTAAAGACGGCTTTCCAGTGGAATTTGTCTTTAAATACCTCTCACCCCAGTTTGACCAATTCTATTGCCGCATAGCAACGGCGATCTTTCTCTTTAAGGATGAATAGAGTCGTTGGATTTGCTGCTCGATGTTGGATGAATACGGAGTCATAGAATCTAAAAAGTCAGTAGACAGATTCAATCTACTATCTCATAGGTGATTTCTGGATCTTATTTAATCCGTGTTCCCATTAGCACAGTGCAGGGGCAAACAAAGCAGTGTCAACTCGGTCTAAAGCTTTTTCAAAATCATCATTCACAATCTGAATATCAAATTCGCTGGCGGCGTTAATCTCTGTTTCTGCCCGGTTTAAGCGACGCGCGATCGCCTCTTCCGTTTCAGTTCCACGGCTGCGGATGCGATATTCCAACTCAACAAGGGAGGGCGGCAGAATAAAGATTCTTAGCGCATCGGGAAAAGCTTGACGCACTAAGCGCGCTCCTTCCAACTCAATTTCCACAATCACCCACTGTCCTTGACGAATTTTCTCTTCCACCGCAGCACGAGGAGTGCCATAAAGATTTCCAGCAAATTCCGCCCATTCTAAAAACTCGCCATTGGCAATCATGCGCTCAAACGCACTCCGGCTGAGGAAGTAGTAATCTTTGCCTTCCACTTCGCCCACCCTAGGAGATCGCGTTGTTGCCGAAATAGACAAACACAATTCAGGGTGACGCTCCATCAGCGATCGCAGCAGAGTTCCCTTACCGACCCCACTGGGTCCCGTTAAAACAATTAATTTGCCCGTGCCCATGCGCGTTCTCCCTTTGCCTAGAATCATCTATTTAATATTTCTTAATGTTCTGTCATATACAGAAAAAGAGCAACTTCTTGGTATCAGAAGTGCTAAAACTTGCAAACAGAACTAGAGTTATCTAAGGATAGAGTAAGCAGAATACTTTCAGTCTAACAATTTGGTTTTTCTGGTCTGCTGGATTTCCTTTATTCGCTTTTAAACAGCTTAAAGTTAGATGAAGTTAGATGGGTCAATCTTCTCCTGCGCCGTCTTTACTAATCACAAATCGATTTGCCACGGTTTCAGGCTGAATAGCAGAAAGAATGACATGACCAGAATCGGTGATAATCACGGCGCGAGTCCGCCGACCATAGGTTGCATCAATTAAATGCTGAGTTTCTCTAGCATCCGTAATAATGCGTTTAATGGGTGCCGACTCTGGGCTAACAATGGCAATAACCCGATTTGCCGACACAATATTGCCAAAGCCAATGTTGATTAATTTGATATCCATATTGGCTGAATCCGGGGTGAGATGAGTAGGCTGGATGGGCGATCGACCTGAAAAAATGAGCCACAAGGCAATGAGTAGCTGTGCAACCTGTTGACTTTACTACCCTAACCGCGATTTGTTCTGAACTCAGAGCAGACTGGATTCCGGCTCGCGTTGAACAAATTTATCAGCGCGATCGCCACACCTTATTTTTAGGGCTTCGTACCTTAGACGCTCGTCGGTGGCTAATGGTTTCCTGGCATCCTCAAGCCGCTCGGCTGTGTTTGAGCGATCCCCCGCCCCGCATTCCCGACACCTTCACCTTTAGCCAGCAGTTACGTCATCAAATCGGCAATTTAGCTCTGGTGAAAATTGAGGCGATCGCCCCGTGGGAACGCGCGATCGATTTGCAATTTGCTCGTCGTCCTGGCGACCCGGCTCTGTGGCATCTCTACATCGAAGTGATGGGCAAATATAGCAACGTCATTTTGGCAACCGGAGAGAACCAAATTGTGGCGGCGGCTCACCAAGTTAGCGCTCAGCAATCCAGTGTCCGCCCGATTCAAACAGGGCAACCCTACGAAGTTCCACCGACTCTAACGGAAGCAATGCCAACCTTGAGTGAACCGTTTGAGCGCTGGCAAGAGCGGCTCAGCCTGATTCCTGGTGGGTTGAAACGAACCCTGCTAAAAAATTATCGGGGGCTAAGCTCGGCGCTGGTCATCAGTCTGATTCAAACTGCTGGATTAAACCCAGAGCAATCTACCGCTGATCTCACTACGACTGACTGGCAACGATTATTTCAACAGTGGCAAACCTGGCTAACGATGCTGGAAAAACAGCAGTTTCAACCGGGCTGGACGGAAACAGGCTATACCGTTTTGGGGTGGGGAATGACCCGCGAGGCAAACAGCCTGCAAAAACTCATCGATCGCTACTACAGCAACCAACTCAATCAGCAAGAATTTATCCAGTTGCGTCATCAACTCACCCAAAAACTGGGTCACGTACTAGCAAAACTGCGGGTGAAAGCGGCAACTTTTCAAACCCGGCTTGACCAATCGGATGGAGCAGATCGCCAACGAGAACAGGCAGACTTACTCATGGCGCATTCCCATGATTGGCAACCGGGACTGAAAGCAATGACTCTGCCCGACTTTGTGACCGAGAAGCCCATTACCATTGCCCTAAATCCTGAACGGAATGCAGTTCAAAATGCTCAGGCGTTATACAAACAACATCAGAAATTGAAGCGGGCACGAAACGCGATCGACCCTTTGCTTGCCATAGTTAACACTGAGCTTCATTACTTGGAGCAAGTAGAAACCGCATTGATTGAGCTATCTCACTATGAATCTCAGGACGATTTAAGCGCTTTAGAAGAAATTCGCGATGAGCTAATTCAACAAGGATACCTCCCCAGTCCAGCGCATCAAACCACGGCTCTAGCACCTGATGAGTCTGCTAGCCAGCCCCGTCGCTACACCACTTCTAGCGGCTTAGAGGTTTTAGTAGGACGGAATAATCGCCAAAATGACCTCCTCACTTTTCGCACCGCCAGCGACTATGACCTGTGGTTTCATACTCAAGAAATTCCTGGCAGTCATGTATTGCTGCGGCTAAATCCAGGGGACACTCCAGAAACAAAAGATCTAGAGTTAGCCGCAGATCTGGCAGCCTACTATAGCCAAGCTCGGCAGAGTGAACAGGTGCCTGTGATTTACACCGAGCCAAAGCATGTTTATAAGCCCAAAGGAGCAAAACCAGGAATGACGGTTTACAAACACGAGCGTGTTTTGTGGGGACAGCCGCAACGAGTTTTCAAAAGGCTGCTAGTAGACGGTGAGCGACGTTGAGTCAAGTTCATATAAATTATAAAGAAATTTATATTCATGAACTTTTGTTAAATAAATGGTTGTATTTGTTGTTACAATCTTCCTTATGAGGGATTAATAATCTTTGGAAGCCTGCTGCAAGTTTGGGAACGCGGAGCGGTTTCCTCCCTTGAGGAGAACAACGAAAAGATGATTAAAAGACCAGTGGAAAGCTTGGTCTTTTTTCTTTAAGTGCCACTCCACAAGCTGCCTATTGTTTGAGCGATCGCCCACAACCAAAGCGTTATCATGCTCAACATCGTAATTAGTGCCTTTCAGCATTCAGCCGTTGATTTTTTGCCGGATTTTCGCTAACACAGCTAACTCAAAAAGTCGGCTGTTAGTGTATCTAGGTGTGTAGGAAGTGGTAGCGTTTTGAGGACTATTGTGGGCAATCCTGCGGCTCTAGCAAATTTAAAGGTTGCATTAGTGCATGAATGGCTAACTCCAAAAGCCACGGGCGGCTCAGAGTTAGTTGTTCAGGAGATTTTGCGATCGCTGGATGCCGATCTCTATGCGCTGATTGATTTTGAATCAACCAATCCCGCTAGCTATCTATTTGGGCGATCGATTGGTACAACGTTTCTACAAAATTTTCCATTGGCGAGAAACGGTGTGCAGAAATATTTGCCCTTGCTGCCCCTAGCGATCGAGCAGCTAGATGTCCGCCAGTACGACATTATTTTGTCTTCCTCTCACGCCGTTGCCAAAGGGGTATTAACAGGTGCCCATCAACTGCATGTGTGCTATTGTCATGCGCCGATGCGCTACGCCTGGGATTTAACGCTAGACTACCTGCAAAGTAGCCAGTTGGGACACGGCTTACCCGGTGGATTAACGCGCTATCTACTGCATCGTTTGCGTCAGTGGGATGTGGTTTCGGCAAATCGAGTCGATTATTTCATTGCCAATTCTCAGACAACGGCGCGGCGGATTTGGCGATGCTATCGTCGTCCGGCGGAAGTGATTTACCCACCCGTTAATATTGATCGCTTCCCATTTCAAGCCCAAAAGCAAGATTTTTACTTAACCGTGTCGCGATTAGTGAGCTACAAAAAAATCTCACTGATTGTCAAAGCGTTTAATCAACTAGGGCGATCGCTCGTAGTGATTGGGGATGGAACCGAACTAGAACCCCTGCGTCAAATTGCCCAACCCAATGTCAAAATTTTAGGCTGGCAGCCCAATGATGTCGTCGATCGCTATATGGCAGAAGCCACTGCTTTTGTCTATGCCGCTCATGAAGATTTTGGCATCGCCCCCGTTGAAGCTCAAGCCTGTGGCACCCCTGTGATCGCGTTGGGTTTGGGGGGAACCTTAGAAACAGTCCGAGACATCCGGCACCATCCTGACAATGGCACTGGCGTTCTTTTTCCTACCCAAACAGAGGCAGAGTTGATGGCAGCCGTTCAAACTTTCGAGCAATACCGCGATCGCTTTAATCCAGAAGTGCTACGCGATCATGCGCTCTCCTTCAGTGCAGACCTCTTCCAGCAGCATTACTTGAGCTTCATAGAGCAGTGCTATCAAAATTTTCACACTGACTCTAGGTCGCCCAGCAATCAAAAATTTTTAAGTTAAACAAGATTTTCACTGAATTGCATCAAAACAAAGCGTAATAAGGGGTCACTGGCTTTACAATCAGGTTGTGTGTGTGGTGTGGATATGCAAGGAGTAAAATGACTGCTGAAAGTCAACTCGTTTCTCGCAGATCTCTTCGAGCAATTCTAAAACGCGGTGTTCTACCGTTTTTCTGGGATTCTTTGAATGGTGATACTGCCAAGCGGATCTTTGATATTTGTTTTTCGTTAACGTTTCTAATCGTTTTTTCCCCGCTCTATCTACTGCTAATTCTGTTAGTGGGGCTCAGTTCTCCGGGTCCTGTCTTTTATGTTCAAGAGCGGGTCGGTAAGAATTACAAGCATTTCAACTGCTATAAATTCAGAACAATGATTGAAAATGCCGATGAGGCACTGCACGAGATGATGCAAACCTCACCGGATACGCGCCGAGAATTTCAAGATACCTTCAAGCTTAAACGCGATCCTCGAATTACCAGGGTTGGAAAATTCCTGCGGATTACCAGTTTAGATGAGTTCCCTCAGTTTTGGAATGTTCTAAAGGGGGATATGAGTGTGGTAGGTCCCCGCCCTTTGGTAGTCGAAGAGCTACCGAGTTATGGTGAGTATATTGACCGGGTACTAACAATTCGCCCTGGTGCTACTGGGCTATGGCAGGTTTCTGGACGCAATAATATTCCTTATCCTCGCCGCGTGCAGATTGATGTGTACTATGCTACTTCTCGTCATTTTCTAATGGATCTTTGGATCATTGTGAAAACGGTAGGGGTTGTGGTTTTTCTGAAAGACAACGGCGCATATTGATCAGCAGTTAGCCTTTGTGTTTCTAGGACGTTGTGGGTCTCTGAAATATTGTTGGTTTGGAGTGTGCCACTGAAAGTTGAGGAACAAGCTCATAGAGGCTAGGTTCTAATATGCGCCTATAGTTTTAAAGACTAGTCTGTTCCCTCTGAATCAACAGATTATTTTTAATTTCACCTTGTAATACGGAAATGTTTATGATGATTCGTCAGGTGCTTGGCAAGTTTGCAGTATCGAGTGCTGTTGCAATGATGATAATCGGGGCGATCGCAAATCTTGCGGAAAGTGTTCCGATTACGGATGGACAAACTATTAATGGGTTTATTCGCGCCGCTTCTCGCGCCTATCAATTCAAAAACTTGGCTAGACCCGGAACGGCAACCCAAACTGCACGGGGTGATGAATACACGTTTACCGCTCGACGGGGCGACAGTCTTGAGGTGGCAGTGACAGCCGAAGATGGGAGTACTCTCCGTCCCGCGATCGCCCTGATTGACCCGATGGGACGGCAGGTTAGCTATAGCGAAAATCCTAATTTCTTCAAATATCAAATTGTTCGAGCAGGCACTTACAAACTGTTGGTATTGGCGCGTAATAATTCTTTAGGACGTTACACTGTGGCGATCGATGGGCTAAGTGCAGCGGCGGCTCAGGTGCCTCTCGCCGATCAAGTCATGCGAAATACTTTGCGGTTACGGGCGATCGGCTGTGGTGTTCCGAACGTTGCCAAGATTAAAATTGGCACAGAAGAGCGCTGCACTCGCGATATTGAGCCAGGTGTTTATCTTTACGAAGATGCAACCAAAAGCATCAAGATTGTGGATGCTCGTCGTGATTTGATTGCCAAACAACTTCAGGTTTCGGTATTGGATCGGTGCCCCTCTGCGGGAATACCCGTGGCTCAAATTACTATTGCTGAACCGCAAGATGGTAGAGACTATACCTACTGCGCCACGCCTAGCCGCTTTGTCCAAGCAGGCAGCTATCGCTATAACCCAATCACCGATACTTTAACGCCCCTCAGTACTGCTATCATGGGTACGACTCCGCCGATACCCCAACCTCCAACCACGCTTCCTCCAACGACTGCACTGCCCACTGACGCTAGACGACAACAGTTGCAAAGGGACTATGGGTTGGCAGTGCTGGATAATTGTCCTGCGGTTCGGAGCGCTTATGTTGTGGTCAATTTTCCAGAAGCCAATCAGATTTATCAATACTGTGCGCCTCCCACGCGGTTTCTGACGGCTGGGGAGTATACCTACAATCCGACTACGGGCAATCTAGATGCAGCGGCAAAGCCAGCAAACTGCACAATCACAATCGGCGGCATTTGTGTTGTTAAGTAAGCTTCAAGAAAGCAAGTTCCCTTAACAAATTCCTAAAAAGTGCCGTAAAACGCTGTTCTTGGAGTGGTAAGCTAGCGGATGCACTTAAAAACCAGTAGGACAATAGTTAAATGACCGGGTCTGCCCAGGTGCCTTATTTGTTGAGAGCCGCTCGCGGTGAAATATTAGAGCGACCTCCTGTTTGGATGATGCGCCAAGCAGGGCGGTATATGAAAGTTTATCGGGATCTGCGCGATCGCTATCCTGCTTTCCGCGATCGCTCTGAGAAACCAGAATTAGCGATCGAGATTTCACTCCAACCCTTTCGAGCATTCCAGCCCGATGGGGTGATCATGTTTTCCGATATTCTGACCCCGCTACCTGGGATCGGCATTCCCTTTGACATCATTGAAAGTCGTGGTCCGGTCATTGATCCGCCCATTCGCACCCTTGAACAAATTCGTCAACTGCATCCCTTGCAGCCCGAAGAGTCTCTACCCTTTGTAGGGCAAACCCTCAAAGCGTTACGGCAAGAAGTGGGCGATCGCGCAACAGTATTAGGATTTGTGGGTTCACCTTGGACGCTGGCTGCCTACGCGATCGAGGGCAAAAGTTCTAAAGACTACTCCACCATCAAACGCATGGCATTTACCGAGCCAGCGATTTTGCATGAATTGTTGGGCAAGCTATCGGATGCGATCGCCACCTATGTGCGCTATCAAATAGATTCAGGCGCTCAAATTGTGCAGTTGTTTGACTCTTGGGCAGGACAGTTAACGCCTCAAGACTATGACGTTTTTGCTTTGCCTTATCAGCAGCGCATTGTGCAACAGGTTAAGGAAACCCATCCTGATACCCCGTTGATCTTATATATCAGCGGCAGTGCTGGAGTGTTAGAACGTATGGGACAATCGGGTGTAGATATTGTCAGCGTTGACTGGACTGTCGATATGGCAGAAGCGCGTCAACGGTTGGGTGCAGCGATGGGAGTCCAAGGAAACATTGACCCCTGTGCTTTGTTTGGGTCAAAAGATTTCATTCGCGATCGCATCTTAGACACCATTCAAAAAGCAGGTCGTTCAAAGCATATTCTCAACTTGGGACATGGCATTTTGCCAAACACCCCTGAAGAAAATGCTGCATTCTTCTTTGAAACTGCTAAACAAGCGGATCAACTTTTAGCAACCCGTGCATAACATCTGCCTAAACCGTCAGAGTTGGCTCAATTTAAGCATTACCTGTGTGGATAGGCTCTTGATGCTTTGACGGTTCCTATTATGGATTGTAAACAGTCTGGTGTACGGTACGAGGACTATAATTATTAGCCTCTAGTTCAATCCCGTAATCCAGACTAAAATCGCAGAACCCAACAACTGAGCCTTAAATCTCCTATCCATCTTAAAGCCCCGATGACATCCAAACGGATTTTTGTGACTGGTGCGAGTGGCTGTATCGGTCACTACGTAGTCGAAACCTTAATTCAAGAAACCGATCACGATCTATTTTTGCTCGTCCGCAATCTAGATAAGTTGAAGATTGACTACAATACTCGTCCCGGCATTACGGTTTTGCAAGGAAATATGCGAGAGATTGAGCAATTTAGCGACTTGCTTAAAACGATGGACTGCGCGATTTTAATTGCTACCGCGTGGGGCGGTCCTGAAGAAGTATTTGATATCAATGTGGTGAAAACGGTTCGGTTGCTCAATCTGCTCGATCCAGAAATTTGTCGTCGGGTTCTTTATTTTTCTACTGCTAGTATTCTCGATCGCAACAATCAGCCCTTGAAAGAAGCGGGTGAAATTGGCACAGACTATATTCGTTCTAAATACAATTGCTTTCAGCAGTTATCCAAGTTAGCCATTGCGCCGAACATCACGACATTGTTTCCCACGCTGCTGTTGGGTGGAGAAGCCCAAAAGCCGTGGTCCCATATTTCGGGTGGAATTTCTCAGGAAGCGAAATGGATTAACCTAATTCGCTTTTTTAAGATTGATGGGAGTTTTCACTATATTCACTCGAAAGATGTGGCTCAAGTGGTTCGCTACCTGGTTGATAATCCTTTAGAAGCAGAAGACTGTCCCAATTTGGTGTTGGGTAATCCAGCGATTACCGCAGATCAGGCGATCGCAGAAGCCTGCGACTATCTCAACAAACGACTCTACTTCCGCATTCCTTTAACCCAACGACTGTTGGATATTATTTTTGGTCTTTTTCGGGTTGAGGTAGCAGCTTGGGATCGGTTTGCGATGAAATATCGTCATTTCGTCCACACCAACCCTGTTACGCCTTCCACTTTTGGCTTACCCACCTACTGTTCTAGTTTTGCAGATGTCCTAAAACTCAGTGGCGTTCCCCGAAAGAAGCGACGTTAACGCAAGCTGATATTTTTAACCTCTGCCGTCTTATTGCTAGCTCGATGTCTTATTGCTAGCTCGATCTAGTTTTGCGCTAATTTGACGCTATCGGCAAAAGCACTGGAGTGAACGTGCCTTTTGCAATCAAACTTTAACGTCAGATCTGAATAAATGTGGTTTAACAGTAGACGTATACGAATAAACCGACCTTGCTCAAGGTTCAGTCATCCAGTTGAATGAAGCGATCGGATGAAGTGTGCCGTGGTGCGATCGCCTAACATAAGCGCGATTCGGTTTACCTGTCTCTTAACGTTGAACAAGTGTTTAGAGAACAGAATTTAATCCTGTATACTCCTGCTCAGCTTACTCAGTGCGTCTAAAAACAGTGCAAGGTTCAATTGTCAAAGCCAACTGTGGCAACTCTCAACTCATTCACTTTTTGCAAGAAAAGCTGAAGCTTTCCACCAGCGCGATCGCGATCGCGTTACGGCATTGTGAACAAGATCCTGGACCTTTACCCATGATTTTGTGGCAATACGGGCTAGTGTCGTTAGAAGAGCTAGACCAAATTTTTGATTGGCTTGAAAGTTAGTCAAATCGACTGAATGGGCTTCTATTCTATTAAAATATGTAAATTGTTGGATGGGTAAAGCGGTTTATCTTCTCGTCTCCCTTCAACGTCTTCCTATTTGAACTTGAAGCAGAACAAAATGCGAGTTGCGATCATTGGTGCAGGATTAGCGGGATTGGCAGCAGCCGTAGAACTGACCGATGCTGGACATGAGGTTGAACTGTTTGAGGCGCGATCGTTCATTGGTGGCAAAGTAGGCAGTTGGATTGATGCAGACGGAAACCACGTTGAGATGGGACTGCATGTCTTTTTTAATAACTATGCCAACCTGTTTAATTTGATGAAACGAGTCGGCGCGTTCGACAATTTATTACCAAAAAATCACGTTCATACTTTTATCAATCGCGGTGGACAAATTGACACCCTGGATTTTCGTTTTTTGCTGGGTGCGCCCTTCCATGGGCTAAAAGCCTTTTTTACCACTGGTCAATTGACAGTGCGGGATAAGCTGCAAAATGCGATCGCCCTAGGCACCAGCCCCGTCGTCCCCGGTTTGATTAGCTATGATGCCGCCATGAAGTGGATTCGGGCACTCGACACCATCAGCTTTGCCGATTGGTTTCGCAGCCACGGCGGTTCTCAAAATAGCCTCAAGCGTCTGTGGAACCCGATCGCCCTTGCCCTCGGCTTCATTGACACTGAGAACATCTCCGCCCGCTGTATGCTCACCATCTTTTTGATGTTCGCAACCAAAACCGAAGCCTCTCGCCTGAATATGCTGGCAGGCTCTCCTGCTGAATATTTGCATCAGCCGTTGGTCGATTACCTGGAAGCACGGGGCACGAAGCTTCATACTCGTCGCCAGACTCGGCGTATTCTGTTTGAAGAAGTGGGCGGCGAAACGCGAGTAACCGGGATTGTTACAGCAAACGGAGAGGACGAGGAAACCATTATTGCCGATGCTTACCTGGCTGCCTGCGATGTTCCTGGTATTCAGCGGTTGTTGCCCCCGGAATGGCGCAAATGGCAAGAGTTTGACAATCTCTACCAACTTGAAGCCGTGCCCGTAGTCACCGTGCAACTGCGGTTTGATGGTTGGGTCACCGAAATGCAAGATGCCGAACAACGCCGACAGGTGAACCATGCTGCTGGGTTAGATAATCTACTCTATAGTGCCGATGCTGATTTCTCTTGCTTTGCCGATCTTGCCCTAACCAGTCCCAAAGACTATTACCGCGAAGGGCAGGGTTCCCTGATGCAGGTGGTGCTAACTCCTGGCGACCCGTTTGTCAAAATGAGCAATGAGGCGATCGCCCAACACGCCCTTAAACAACTTCACGACCTATTCCCGTCTTCCCGCGACCTGACCATGACCTGGTATGGGGTCGTCAAATTGGCGCAATCTCTCTATCGCGAAAAACCCGGCATGGACCCCTATCGCCCTTCCCAAAAAACCCCGATCGCCAATTTTTTCCTGGCTGGCAGCTACACCGCCCAAGACTACATCGATAGTATGGAAGGTGCCACCATTTCTGGGATGCAAGCCGCCCAAGCCATTTTGGAGCCGACAGGTTATAAGGTGAAGGGAGAGGGACTGTTTAGGTATTGATATGTCCAACTGGTTAGAACATTCGGTTCAAATTGAAGTCGATGCATCGCTGGATCTTGTGTGGGGTCTATGGTCTGATTTAGAACAGATGCCCCAATGGATGAAGTGGATCGATTCAGTCAAAATACTGGAAGAAGATCCCGATCTCTCCCGCTGGAAACTGGCAACGGGCGGGTTCGACTTTACCTGGCTATCGCGGATTACCAAGTTAGTACATCACCAAATCATTCAGTGGGAATCGGTGGATGGGTTACCTAATCGGGGAGCGATTCGCTTTTACGATCGCGGTGAACAGGGCAGCATTGTCAAATTAACCGTTGCCTATTCTGCGCCTGGTTTTTTGCTGCAATTAATGGATAACTTGTTTGTCGGGCGGATTGTGGAATCGACTCTGCAAGCCGATATGGAGCGATTTCGAGAATACGCGCTGCGAGCAAAAGCTCAGGCATCTAACTTAGAATCGACCTAAATTCCCGCTTAAATGTGGCTTGCGCTAGAGTCATTAACACTGGTGCATTATGGGTGATTCATGACGGATTCGGCTGCTGACTTAACTCAGCTTACAGAAGGGCTACCGGAGCGGTTGGTCAAATATCAGGTGCGATATGCCAACCATCGGGATGTGAATCGTGAGGCACTTACCCCGATGATGCGACATTATGTGGAGATTAAAGACCAGTATCCCCACGCACTGCTGCTCTATCGGATTGGGGATTTTTATGAGACGTTTTTTCAGGACGCGATCGCGATCGCCCGTGCCTTAGAACTGGTACTCACCGCCAAACACGCTGGCGAAGAAATCGGACAGGTGCCCTTGGCAGGCATTCCGCACCATGCCCTCGATCGCTACTGCACCCAACTGGTAGAAAAAGGTTTTTCTGTGGCAGTTTGCGACCAAACGGAAGACGCTGCGGAAGCTCAGGGGCGGTTGGTGCAGCGGGAAGTAACGCGGGTAATTACTCCGGGCACTGTCCTAGAAGAAGGAATGCTGAATGCGCGGCACAATAATTTTTTGGTAGCCATAGTCATTGCCGGAAATCATTGGGGCTTAGCCTATGCGGATGTTTCCACGGGCGAATTTTTGACCACCCAGTCGGAAGCCTTGGATCAACTCACTCAAGAGCTTTTGAGACTCCAGCCTGCTGAAGTTCTCGTGCCTACAAACGCCCCTGATTTGGGTAGCCTGCTCCGTCCGGGGGAACGCTCGGAGCAATTGCCCGATTGTTTTCCGCCTCAGTTTTGCTACACCCTGCGATCGCAATCGTCATTTGTGCTATCCGAAGCCCGGTATCGATTATTGCAGCGATTCAAGCTGCGATCGCTCGAAGGCGTAGGCTGTGATCACCTTCCCTTAGCAGTCCGAGCCGCAGGCGGTTTACTAGAATATCTCCAATCCACCTCAGAACGTGGCTTTACGAGAACACACGACATTCAAGAGCCAGATTCACCTCAAAACTCAAAACTTAAAACTCAAAACTTAAAACTTGCTCACGCCTCCCTTTACCAAGTTCCCCTACAACCCCTCTGTACCTACACGCTGACCGAATTTTTGACGATCGATTATCAAACGCGACGCAACTTAGAAATTACTCAAACGGCAAGAGATAACACCTTTCACGGATCATTGCTGTGGGCACTCGATCGCACCGTAACGGCAATGGGCAGTAGATCGCTGCGGCGTTGGCTACTGCAACCCCTGCTTAAGCTATCAGAGATTCAGGCGCGGCAAGACTCGATCTCGGAACTGGTTCAGAACAGTGCTTTGCGGCAAACGGTGCAAAAGGTACTCAAGCAAATCTATGATTTAGAGCGATTGGCAGGTCGAGCCGGATCGGGCACCGCCAACGCACGGGATTTAACCACCCTAGCAGATTCTTTCTCTAGACTGCCCGACTTGGCAATGGTGGTGGCAAAGGCAGAGTCGCCCTACCTAAAGGATTTACAATCTGTGCCGCCCCAGTTAGAAGCTTTGGGACGACATCTGCGATCGCACCTCACCGAAAATCCGCCCCTCACTCTCACCGAAGGCAACCTGATCCGTTCAGGGGTTAACGCCAAACTGGATGACCTGCGACAGCAAGTGGACGACGATCAAACCTGGATTCGCGATTTGGAAGCGATTGAGCGCGATCGCACCGGAATTTCTACCCTAAAAGTTGGCTACAGCAAAACCTTTGGCTACTACATCAGCATTTCTCGCGCCAAAGCCACCCAAACCCCAGACGACTATCAGCGTAAACAAACTCTGACCAACGAAGAGCGCTACATTACCGTGGAACTCAAAGACCGGGAAAGCCGGATTTTCGCCGCACGGGATGAACTGAATCGGCTGGAATATGAGATATTCGCCGAGTTGCGTCTAGAAGTCGGCACCCACGTCGAACTAATTCGCACTGTTGCGAAATCCGTCGCCGCTGCCGATAGTTTATGTGGCTTAGCCGAACTCGCCGTCCTCCAAGGCTACTGCCGCCCTCAAATAATTCAAGGACGAGAAATCCAAATCCTCGAAGGCCGCCACCCCGTCGTTGAGCAATCCCTGCCAGCCGGATTTTTTGTCCCCAACTCTACAGAGCTAGGGAACAGGGAACAGGGAATAGGGAATAGGGAACAGGAACTAGAAGCCGGGGAAGAAACCCAAGAACTCTCCTTAACTCAAAGCTCAAAACTCAAAACTCAAAACTCATTCCTCCCGCCTGATCTAATCATCCTGACGGGACCCAACGCCAGCGGTAAAAGCTGCTATCTGCGGCAGGTGGGGCTGATTCAGCTATTGGCGCAAATGGGTAGCTATGTGCCAGCGCAGGCGGCAACCTTGGGCATTTGCGATCGCATCTTTACTCGTGTGGGCGCGGTAGACGATTTGGCAACTGGACAATCTACATTCATGGTGGAGATGAATGAAACGGCGAATATTTTGAACCACGCTACGCCGCGATCGCTAGTGCTGCTAGATGAAATTGGGCGTGGCACGGCGACCTTTGATGGACTGTCGATCGCCTGGGCAGTAGCAGAATATTTAGCCACCAACATTCAGGCAAGAACTATCTTTGCCACCCATTACCACGAACTCAACGAGTTAGCCTCGATTCTGCCCAACGTGGCAAACTACCAAGTGACAGTTAAGGAACTACCTGACCAAATTGTGTTTTTGCACAAAGTGCAGCCCGGTGGAGCCGATCGCTCCTATGGCATTGAAGCCGGACGCTTGGCGGGATTGCCCGCATCGGTCATAGATCGCGCCAAACAGGTGATGACCCAGATCGAAAAGCATAGCAAAATCGCGATTGGGTTGCGCAAAAGCAATTCGCCGGAAAAATCCGCAAAAGAAAAAACTGGTAGATATGCCGCTAAGCCAGACGAACAGTTGGATATCTTCGGTTGAGCAGGGCGATCGTTTGGTGAGCGATCGCTCAATCCTGATTTTCTACCTGCGTAATCCTTTTTTTGGTAGTTGAGTATCTGTGTTGGGTCAAGGCAACGCACTTACCAAGCTTTGCAAGTTTTCACTTAATAGAGCCGTGAATTGATGTGTTACGGGCAAGCTATCAAGTGCCATACCAGCACAGAGCAGCATTAAGTAAAAGATGGAATATTTAAACACCGATCGCGCGACTTGCAAATCCGATGGAGCCTGCATCAGTTGCCATGCCTTTTGTACAAAGATACCGCCTAGCAAAAGGGCGATCGCGGCATACACAGCACCCATCACATGCAGCGGATAGACGAGCAGCAACGTGACGGGGATTAGTGCCAGCGTGTAGTAAAAGATTTGGCGGGCAGTGGGTTCGTTCCCTTCGACGACTGGCAGCATCGGCACACCGACCTTGGCATAATCATCGCGAATTAGTACCGCCAACGCCCAGAAGTGGGGTGGAGTCCAGAAAAAGATAATGGCAAACAGCACCCAGGCTGCCCAGCTTAGATCCCCGGTGACGGCTGCCCATCCAACTAGAGGCGGAATTGCTCCAGCCGCTCCCCCAATCACAATATTCCAGGTGCTATGGCGCTTTAGCCAATGGGTGTAGACCAGCACATAAAAGACGATGCCTGACATCGCTAGACAGGCGGCTAGCAGATTGGCAAAAGTAGTGAGCAGTGTAAAGGAGGTTACAGTAAGGACGATCGCAAAGATGAGTGCATGAAGCGGCTGCACACGACCGGAGGGAAGGGGGCGATGCCGAGTGCGTTCCATGATGTAATCAATGTCGCGATCGTAGAGACAGTTGATGGTATTTGCCGCCCCGGAAGCAAACGCGCCACTCACGAGCGTAATCAAAAGCAGCACTGGATCAACCTGCCCCTCTGCCGCAATCCACATCCCGCCTGCGGTGGTAATCAGCAGCAGCAAGATAATCCGAGGCTTCGTTAGCTGATAGTAACTTTGAATAATTTGAATGAGATTGTCGTGGTGCCGAGTCGTTGTAGAGAGAGTTTCTTGCATTTTCGAGTGTTCCTCACAAAATGATTCACCGATGCCATGGGTTTGATTCAGTGCATCAGTGATGCAGGGGGATTAATTTAGTCAAGTATTAGAGAAGCAATTATCAGAGCGTTAACAAGTAACACCGATCAGGAAATAACCACTGCTGTTATTGACGGTACTAGGACTTAAGCAGGGTGTCCATCGGCTGGGTGAGCGATCGCCGGACTCATGGACACAGAATCAATCGGCGAATCAGCGGTAGGCAGAATTACTGTAGCAGGGCTAGCCACATCTCGAAACGCCAACACAGCAAAGGTCACCAGCACTCCTAGCAACCCTGCACCGATCGACTGATGGGCAATAGTCAAGGGTTCTACCTGTAACCGCAACTTGAAGGTAGCAACTCCTAAAGCAATTTGCAGCACCAGCAAACTTCCGGCAAAATTAGCTAAGCGTCTCAGGCTAGGGTGTAGGGCTGGAGTGCGCCATGCCCAAACAGTTAGGGTCAGCGTGGTGAGGGTCGCAGGAATAACTCCAGCAAGGTGGCTGTGCATCACGCCACACAATGTCGAATCGCTCAAGCATTGATGCAGCGCCCACTGAGAGCCAACGAGTGCCCCCAAAATACTTTGGATGTAAACGCAAATTGCGGCGATCGCAGCGACTAAATGCAGCTTGCCCGCCGTTCCAGTTCCTTGATAGGGCTGAAGCGCAACTCCCATCGACAACAGCGTCATGAAAAATAGCAGTGCCGTACCCAAATGTGCAGTCACAATATCAAATCGCAGCAGTTCTGTGACGGTGAACGCCCCCAAAATGCCTTGAAAGACTACTAAAAACAGGACTAATAATGAAATCCAGGGTGCCCATTTAGGCAGGTTCCGACGATACCACCAGCAAAAACCGACTAACGCGATCGCAAACAGCCCCATTGAAGAAGCCGTCAGCCGATGAAACCATTCCAAAAAGACCTGTAGATTCATCTGCTTCTGCGGCACCAGCGCGCCATAGCAAAGCGGCCAATCAGGACACGCCAGCCCTGCATTCATCACACGGGTCGCACTTCCTAACGCCATTAAAAACAGCGTTTCACCTGCCATTCCCAGCACAAATCGACTAATCCATTCGCGAGGGCGAGAAGGCTTATCGTCCATTCGCTGGTAGAAGGTAATGTCAACCATGAGCGTTCAACCTCATTCCAAAAATCACATGCTCTTTAAAATAATCCTGAGTCATCGCTCAACCTACAGCCGAAAGGTTATTTTCGATGAGGCAGAGATTCTTCGCAATAGTTATCACTGTAGTAAGTTTGTCTAACTTAATGTGTAAGATTTAGCAATTTCTTCCGATTAGTTTTGATTCTGCAAATCTCATTCAAAAAATGAGTATTCTTTAACACATTTTTGCTCACTATAGTGAGGTTTATTGGATGTTCTATGGGCATCCCTGCCAAGGTAGAAAAGAATAAAACTTGAGACTTATTTTGCCGAGAATCTATCTAAAGAGTGACGATGACAACTCACGCTTTGAGAGGATTTGACGCTAGAGTATCAGTGCTGTCTGTGTTGGAGAAAAGGGGAATGCTAGAGCTATACCAATTTGAGATGTCCCATTATGTCGAAAAGATTCGCCTAATTTTGGACTACAAAGGATTGGAGTATCGCAGAATTAACGTCGCCCCTGGCATGGGTCAGTTGGATTTGATGCAGATCTCAGGGCAACGGCAAGTGCCAGTGTTGAAAGACGGCAGCGAAATTATTGCAGATTCCACGGCGATCGCAGAATATTTAGACAAACAGTATCCCGACAAACCGATTATTCCTCACGATCCAAAACTGCGTGGCTTGTGTCTGATGATGGAACAATGGGCAGACGAATCGATTGGACTGAATGCTCGTAAATGCCTAATTGGTTCCTTAGGGCAAGATCAAAGCTTCCGCACCGCCGTCCTTCCCTCTAATACGCCAGATTTCCTCAAAAACCTGGTAGGCTCAGTTCCTAGCGATTTGTTTAGCTTTTTCGGGTTGGGCGTGGGTCTGGGTCCCGATGCGATCAAATCGGCTCATGAGGCTATGAAGCGCGACCTGACTGCGCTGTGCTTTATTTTGCTAGAGCAACCCTACTTGGTTACCGATCATCCAACCCTGGCAGATTTCGCGGTTGCGGGTTTAACGATGTATGTCAAGTTTCCTGAGGGACACTACCTCAACATTCCTGAGTCGCTGAAGGGTAAAGGAGTGACTGGCATTGCTGACCTTGGCACCTTCAAGCCCTTCTTTGACTGGCGAGATAAGCTCTACGCCGACTATCGCAAACCTTTAACCGAGATGCCCCCCAGTGGAGCGCGTCCGACCTCGATCGAGATTGATTAAAGGCGAGGGGTGAAGGGCTAACTACTAACAAAAGGCAATGCGATGATGAAGCAGACTTGTTCTGAAGCGCTTTTAACGGTGATGGTGCCGCCTAGATACTCGACTAGCTTTTTAGTTAAGGAAAGCCCTAGTCCTGTACCGCCTTTTTTCCAAGGATCATGATTAGGAATCCGGTAAAACGGGTCAAAAACGCGGCTCAGTTCTTTGGGGGAAATAGTCACACCAGAGTTTTGTACTGTTAACTGAAACTGGGACGCTTCAATGGTAATGTCTAGGCTAATTTTTCCGTTTTCAGGAGTGTATTTACAGGCGTTGTTTAAGAGTTCTACTAAGATCCGGGTGAGGATAAAGGAATCTGAAACAAGCGGTGGCAAGTTTTCAGCTAGGTTGATGGTGAGGGTTTGTTGGTTCATCTGAGCGCGATGTTGAAAGGTTTCAACAATATGCGATGTCCAGTCTTCTAGACAAATTGTCCCAAGGCTGAGCGGATGCACACCGGCGTTGAGGTGTTGGGTTGCAAGAAGATCGTTAATCAAAATAATTTCGCGATCGCATTCGTCTTCTAGCACCTTAAGATACTGCTTCACTTTATTAGCCCGTTCTTCTAGAAAAGAGGGCAAGGCATTTTCTGGGGCTTTGCTAAGAATAATTTTGAGCAGGTTGGTCACCATTTTGATGCTAGAGAGGGGTGTTCTCAATTCATGGGAGACGGTGCTTAAAAAATCATCCTTAAGCTGATTCAATCGCTCTAGTTCTTTAACTTGGGTGTGAGCGGCTTGGTAAAGACGAGCTTGACGAAGGGCGATCGCGCAATAACTAGCGACCTGTTGCACCAATCGCTCTTCTTGCCCATCGAAAATATGGCTTCGCCGTGCATAGAGCCGCAGGCTACCGAGATAGCCTTGATCGTCAAAAATCGGGCAGGCAAAGATGGCGCTTTGTCCTGGGTTTAGAAAAGGTTCGGTTGGGCAAAATTGACAAAATTGTCCCTGTTGCAACTGCTGGGAAAGTGCTGAAAATGCCTGAAAACGATCGGTCGGTGGCAGATCTGATAAAGAAAGTGCTGTATACTCGCGATCGCAGTTAGATTGCGTTGGTTCTTCTAAGTTGCACAAAACTGCTTGACAAAACTGAATTTCTGCAACTGATGCCAGTTCTTGCACTGCCGTTTGCAAAATTTGGTTTTCGTCCAAACTGTCTCGAACGTGATCAGTAATTCGCTTGAGTTTTGCCTCAAACTCTAGAGTTTGTTGCAGCCGGATGGTGTGTTCTTGCGCTTGATAGCCCACATCTGCCTGCAATTGGTGTACCTGTTTCCGCAATCGTGCCCGTTCTACTGCCATGCCTAACAAAACCGCTAGTCGGCGTAAAAATTGCACCTCGCGTTCTTGCCATTGGCGGGGTACAGAGCATTGATGGACTGCCAGCAACCCCCACAGATCCTGCTCCCGAAAAATAGGAACCGCTAACCGAGCTTGAATTTGAAAAAACTCAAGTAGCTTAACGGTGCTGCTGTTGATCGCGATCGTTTGGTAGGAACCAACAGTGTCAACGTTGTCTTGGCTAGCCGTTCTAATATCATTAATTAGCGATGCTTGCCCTTGAAGATTAGCTTGAATCGCCGTCTGGTCAGAGGTTAGCTGATCGCAAATCACGTATCCCAGTTGAGAAGGGTAGGGCGGCATTACACATTCCACTACTGCGGAACTGCTCCAATCTTTATGAAGCTGATAGATACAAACGCGATCGCTTTTTAGAAAAGTTTGAATATGTTGAACTATTACTTGAAAAGTCTTCTGAATATCAATCGATTGTTGAATGAGTTGTGTAATTTCATGAAGAACACGATCGCTCTCCTGCATCCAATCTAACTGTGCTTTGAATTGTTCTTGCTTTAAAGTCACGTCTTGCAATTTTCGGGTGATGTAAGAAAGTTCGGCTGCTTGTTGTGCTATAGCTTGTTGAATAATGGGGTCAGGTTTCGATAAGGGCGATTGATTTGGTGGGGAAAAGTTGACATTTGTATGGGCTTCCATTGCATTTTTACTATCCATTTATTTGAGAGTTTAATTATTAATTCTTAATCAAATTTGTCTCTTTCCTTATATAGAGAAGATGTCCTAATACCTGTAAACACACTATGTCAGATTCCAATGTCTTCAGAAAACTTAATAAGAATAAGGCGAATAGGACTAATTTTATCCGGAGCAGTTTTTTGGCAGAAATAATTTGTGAGATTGCTCAAGAAAATCTGTGATTAAAACTTTGTGATTAAGACTTTAAGTCTTTAAGTTTGCGTAAATTTCTGTAAGACACCATTCGGAAAATACGGTTTTTCTTCTTAAGACAATCTTAAAAAGAAAGTTTTTCTAAAGAAAATAGTGATTTAGTAGATCATTAATTACAGCTAGAACTGCGTTCTTCAGCGAGTTAAACTTCTTTTTTTAACTATTTTTTGTTTGTTTAACGTAATGAATAAATATTGCTGCCCATGGTGAGCGCCACTCAGCTTTTTTGTTGCTTCAATTCCAAATTCTGCATGTAACATAGCATTCCATATAGGCTGATGATGTGGGGGCGATAGGATGGCAAAGCAACAAACAAGAAATATTGGCTTGATCTTTGGAGTCGCGATCGCGGGGTCATTGCTCGTGGCTCCCATCAGTCCTGCTCAACAAGCATTGCCGCCGCCGCCATCGGTGCCTAATCTAGCGCCCTTGCCCTCCTTGCAGCCTGTTAATGCTATGCCGGGAATGATAATTGCGCCTCAAGAAGGCTTTTTCCAAGCGCCTGCCCAACTTCCCAGCAACACTTTTCCTAGCAATACTGCCAGCTACCAAGTGTTGGTGAATGGAGACAGCCCCTATTTACTGCAACAAATTCAGCGCGTGGATGCTGCCTCGTTTGTGCGGGAATATCAGGGTAAACAGGTGATTCAGGCAGGTGTATTTAGTACAACCGCAGAAGCCCAGCAGCGGGTAGCAGTGTTGAATCAGCAGGGAATTGGTGCCCAAGTGGTGACGGCAACGGTGGGGTATCAAAGCCAGGTAATGCCCCCAACGTATCCTGGTGTTCCCAATTCAGCAATGGGCAACCCAGCGATGGGTCTGAATCCAAACGCCATGAATGCTGACCTGCCAAGGATTCCTTTTTATCAGGTGGTCGTGCCTACGCCTGCCGCGAACTACGGGATGATTACGAACAAAATGATGACAATGGGAGTGCGCCCGGAGGCAATTCAAACGCGGCGATCGCCCAATGGTCCTCATGTGGCGGTGGGTCCCTTTACCCAACAAAGAGAAGCAGAAAGCGTCAGTAGCTATCTTCGCAGTGGCGGCATGGATGCACGGGTCTTTTATTCGAGATGACACGGCAGCCACTTTTCCAGCAGCATCAGATTCAGCAGATCGTGGTGACGGCTGCTGAAATGCGCGAAGTGGAAGCGCGGATTTTTGCAGCAGGAATGCCTGTGGCAGCCTTGATGGAAAAAGTGGCGATCGCGATCGTCCAGCGGATTGCAGAGTTATACCCTGCTCCCATGCAAGTTGGGATATTAGTTGGATCAGGACACAACGGCGGCGACGGGCTAGTTGTGGCACGAGAGTTGCACTTTCGCGGCTACGCAGTTTCGGTCTATTGTTGCTCAACCCAGTTTAAGGAACTCACTGGCTATCATGCAAATTACTGTCAAAGCTTAGGAATTCCCTTTATAGAGCAGGTTGCTGCGCTGCAAAACTGCAATCTGCTGATTGATGCGCTCTTTGGCATTGGGTTAGCTCGGCAGCTATCCACGGATCTAGTTGCCCTCATCAATCAGGTCAATACCTGGATGAAACCCGTTATCAGCATTGATCTACCATCGGGATTGCAGACCGATACAGGGCAGCCTTTAGGAACTGCGATTCAAGCAACGCACACGCTTTGTTTAGGGTTGTGGAAGCAGGGGTTGTTGCAAGATCAAGCGCTGAAGTTTGTTGGCAAAGCAGAACTGATCGATTTTGATGTGCCGCTAGCCGATGTGTTGGCAGTGGTGGGTGAGTTGCCCAAAGTGCGGCGGATTACCACAGACAGCGCGATCGCCCATCTTCCTTTACAGCGTCCTGCCACAGCACATAAATATACAATGGGTCACCTGCTGCTCGTGTGTGGCTCTCGGCAATATGCAGGGGCGGCGATTTTGGCAGGTTTAGGAGCGCGTGCCAGTGGGGTAGGGATGCTGTCGATCGCGGTACCGGAATCACTGAAGCCGATTTTAATTGCCCAACTACCGGAAGCGCTGATTGTGGGCTGTGCTGAAACAGAGTTGGGCGCGATCGCTCATTTGCCCATGGATGATTTAGAGAGCTATAACGCGATCGCCTGCGGTCCCGGTTTAACCAGCGATGCGGGTGCCGTTGTGCAGTGCGTTTTGGACAGCGATCGCCCGTTGCTGCTGGATGCGGATGGACTCAATTACCTCGCCAGTGCAGGTGCGATTCCCACTTTGCAATCGAGATCGGCGGCAACCATTCTCACGCCCCACTGGGGGGAATTCAACCGTCTGTTTCCCGATCTCGCTGATAACCCAACCTGTCGGATTGCCACAACTCAACAAGCCGCCGCCCAAACCGGGGCGATCGTTTTGCTCAAAGGTGCCCACACTATCATTGCTGATTCCCACATCACCTGGATCAATCCCGACAGCACCCCCGCCCTTGCCCGTGGCGGCAGTGGCGATGTCTTCACAGGCTTACTCAGCGGACTCCTAGCCCAGCACTCCGCCTCTAACGTCCACCCCCCAACACCTCTCGCCTCTTCCCTCTCGCCTCTCACCTCTCTCGTCCAATCTGCAACTTGGTGGCATTCCCAAGCTGGGATTTTGGCGGCTCAAGAGCGGACAGAGTTGGGTGTGGATGCCTATACTTTGACTCAATATCTATCCCAGATTTGGCGGGTGGTTTGAGTTTGGGCGATCGCGGCTAGAGCTAAGTCCGTTTCTGCACTCAACATATCCATAACGGCTATTAATCCTCTTCTTCCACAGGTGTTAATGGTGTCTCAGGCGGCAGCGGCACAACCAGGACTTTATCGACTCGCGTACCGTCCATGTCCATTACTTCAAACCGAAAGCCGATCGCCTCAAAGAAGTTTCCCGATGTGGGCACTCGTCCCAAAACCGCCATCACAAAGCCGCCCAGCGTATGGTAATGCTCTTCTTCCTCCTTGGGTAATATCTCTTGCTCCAACAGGTCTTTCAATGGCTCGATTGGCAACAATCCATCTAGCAGCCAAGAACCATCCTCTCGACGAATGACTTGGGGTTCTTCTTCATCTTCTACGGAGGGCAATTCGCCCACGATCGCTTCCACCAAGTCATTCAGTGTCACTAACCCTTCAATACCGCCATACTCATCGGTGATCAAAGCAATATGAGTCCCGGATTCCTGGAAGATTTCTAGCACTTTTAAGGCGCGGCTGTTTTCGGGAATATAGAGCGGCGATCGCAGCAAGCTATTGAGATCAACGGGAGCGTGTGCCAACTGCAAAGAGAGAATATCCCTCGCCCTCACAATGCCTAAACAACTATCCAGGCTCCCCTGGGCTACGGGAAACCGAGAATAGGTATTGTCTAAAATTTCTTGCTGATTTTCTTCCCAGGGTGCCTCAACATCCAGCCATGAAATCGCAGTGCGAGGAGTCATCAAGGTTTTAATAGCGCGATCGCCCAATCGAAACACCCGCGACACGATCTCCTGTTCCGCTTCCTCAAACATCCCCGCTTCAGTGCCTTGTTCAATCAGCACTTTAATTTCTTCTTCTGTCACACTCGGTTCATCGGATGCCTGAATATTTAGCAGCTTTAGCAGACCCTCCGTTGAAACACTCAGCAAATGCACCACGGGAGCCATCAAGATAGACAGCGATCGCATGGGACCTGCCACACTGCAAGCAATTTTTTCAGGATTATTCAGCGCGATCCGTTTAGGCACCAACTCACCGATCACTAACGACAAGTAGGTAATCGCAGATACTACAGCCAGAATGCTAAGTGGTTTACTGTAGGGCGAGAGTAGAGGAATAGTGATCAGAACTCCTTCCAGTCGCTGAGCGATCGTTGCTCCAGCCACAGTACCGCTGAGAATGCCGATCAAGGTGATGCCAATTTGGACTGTGGAAAGAAAATTGTTGGGAGAGCTAGCTAGCTTCAGCGCCAGCCGCGCCCTTTTATCGCCTTGCTTCACCATCTGCTCTAAGCGAACCTTTCGGGCAGAAAGAATCGCAAGTTCTGAGCCTGAAAAAATACCGTTGGCGATCATCAACGCAAGAATGAGAGCAATTTCGGTGGCAACAGAAGACATATTGGAAAGACTTTTACTCCAAAGACTACATTCTACGCTCTCCAGCATCGAACTTCTGTTTGCCTGTCACCTCAGATTTTTGAGAGGTCTAAGACAGAACGGTTTATTTCCACCTGTCATTTTTTGTTGATTGACAGATCTCTGTAGGGGCGCGGCATCCCCTGCGGAAAGCAAGCTTGTATCTTGAAACTAATCAGGAACTGACTACCAAATGCTACGCCCTTAGCCACATTAAGACGATTTTCCAGGTTCTAGGTTAATAAAGGGTAGCGCACCATTCCCACCCATCACCTGCGGAAATTTGCCGTCCCATTTGTCGATCGCCTGTTTTTGCAGCAGTTCTGGCGTAAGAGTTTCTCGCAGCAATCGCTGAGCTTCTGCCTGTCCTTTTGCCCGATTCACATTGGCTTCTGCTTCCTGCTCCGCTTCTTGAGCAATGTAAACTGCCCGTTGAGCGCGTTGTTCTGCAATTTGTTTTTCTTCCACCGCCTTAGAAAACTCAGTCGAAAAAGTTAGATCAACCACGCTAGTATCCAGCACAATAATGCCGTATTTTTGCAGACGTTCCCCCAGGGCAATATCAAAGTCTTGCTTCAATTCGTCGCGCTTAGTAATTGCCTCTTCCACTGTGCGACGGGCAGCAGCGACTTTGAAGGATTCTTGCGTTTGAGGCGCAATGATTTTGGAAACGATGTTTTGCAGCGATCCTTGAGTCCGGCGAATATTGACCACTTGCACCGGATCGAGGCGAAAGTTAATCGCAAAACTGGCGGTCAACTGCTGCAAATCTTTGGTGGAGCTTTGAGCCGGAACTTCAAACTTTTGTACTGTTAAATCGTACATATCTACCCGTGAAACCAACGGTGGTTTTAGATGAATGCCTTCTAGCAACACTCCGTCTCTTGCTTTTCCTAAAATACTGAGTACTCCCGCTTCACCTGGATTGATGACTACATAGGCATTTAGCCCAATCAACAGGGCGATCGCGGCTAGAAAAAGCAGCACAGTTGTCTGCCAGTTTGTTTGACTTTTCATAGTAGAGTTTTGTTACCACAATGCCCGAATTTCACACGCTCCCAGTGTAGACCGCATTACCCCATCATTGCCTTGATAGCGGGCTGGAATGTAGCCACTCTGTTGGACAATACGGGTGTAGGAAGATTCAACATAGGGAATGCGTACCCCAATATAGGAGCGCCCGTCAGCCCCTAAACTTGTGTTGGTTCCATTGGATAGCTCAACTTTGTCTCCTCTGGTTAAATTCCCTAACCTATTTCCAGGTTGCGCCACATCATTGAATGGAATAGAGCGATCAGCGACGATTCTGCGGCAATTCCGGTTGCGCTGAGCCAGTTTGCCATTGTTTGGCGATCGCCCCAATTGCCCAATTTGGATATCATCTGCACGAGCAAGTGTGAGTGATTGGGGGCTGAGTGCGATCGCGGTATTGCCTTCAAGCAGGGCGATCGCGCCCAAATATACTGCCCAAATGAATTGTCTTTGTATCCTTAGTCTGTCCATAGACAATCCAAGCTCGATAGAACATCTACGACGATAGACGATTCGTTCTACAACAACTAAAATTTGCAGGAATTATTTAGCAACGTGGGCGCTCTCTGAGCCTAATGTTTTTAAGAGAAGCTCTTCTAACTTATCAGCCTATGCAGGAGATAGTTCTCAATCCCCTTGACCAATCAGTTTTGACTCTGCATTGTAGATATAGGGTTGTTTCGATCCGCTGGATCGAGAATTACAGCGGTTTTCACTTGAGTAGACCACAAACCCCTGTAGGGGCAGTTCGCGAACTGCCCCTACCTGTGTGGCTTACCCGTCCGACAATTGCTGTAGTACTAAACGAAACTGACGCTGGCAGCACTATGGCAAATTTGCTCCTTCTTGCTTGGATTTTCTTGATTTTTTGGTCTATTACCCTTGTCTTTTCCAATGGTTTATGGGCATTTCTTACATTCATACTCTCTTGTATTGTTCTAGCAGCTTGGTCTAATACTCCAGAAGCTAAGGCAATCCGTGGGAAGCAAGAAACTGAGGCTAAGCGTGCTGAACTTGCTGCTACTAAGGCAACCCAAGGGCTAGAGAAAAATTTTCAACAATTGTCTAAAGATCCTACCAATACTGAAGCACTAGACTATGTTCTAGATGTACTGGAGGGTCTTAGCAAGGAAAAGCTTAAGCCTTTAATCAGCAACATTGTTTTACCGTTATTAGAGATTAAGCCATTAGACGAGCGTGTACGCGCTACAGTCTTTTCCTGCGCTCAAAGGGCTATTTCTCGTTCTGCTTTGTCAACGCAGGTTTCATCTAAAGCGTTTTATGATGCAGCTTTGGATATTCTTCAGCAGCATCCCGATCAGACCTCTCTTAAAAAATATGCCTTAGAGGTTGGTCGCTGGCACTATTCCATATCTAGACCAGATGGCAAAGTCACAATATACGACGAACAATCTATACAAAATGACCTTCTTGTCAGATCAAGATAGTCTCTCAAGACCGTTAGTTTAAAGCATTTCGTTCAGTGCTAAGCCTTAAGGAGGTATCTGTGAAAGCACGTGATTTTATCAAACCTGGTGAAAATATATTAGTGATCTTCACTCACGGTATTAACTTTGAACTCGATGATGATAATACGGGTTCGACCGGTGAGTGGGAGATTGATCCAAATCGTTCAGTTAATCGTGTTATTGTCTATCACCGTCATGATGCGATGAAAACAAACACCTTGTATATCGCCAATCATGCTGGTGTGAAGCCAGCCAACAGACAAGGGCGACACAACATTCAACTTACTCATGTTCAATACATTGGGGCAACGTCTAAGAATTGGCTTGAGTTCGCTGAAGGTGGGCAGCATCCAATTCGGTATCTTCCGTAAACTCGACTCAGTATCAGTGCATAACCGAATCTAGCGCGTGATTAATCTGGATACCAATACTGCGATCGCATTTGTTGCGGAAGGTTCCACCGTTCGCCATCAGCTAAAGGCGTTTGTTCAAGACCAGCAACTGGTTATGGCAAAAACTGCTTTCGATGAATTCGTCAATATTGTGAAGTATTCAGGCGGTAGCTCAGAACAGGCAAGAGCCAATCGATTCTTGCAACGAGTCACTGTGGTTCCAGACAATCCTTCGATCTCAGCCCAAGCGTTGCAGCCAACGCGGAGTTTAGACCCCAACGATATAATCATTTTAGGCACGGGCGACCACATGGGAATTATCACCATGACTGCTGATGCAAAAGCAGTTCGAGCCGCTAGCGCACAGGGAGTTGATTTCAACGTTTATCTTCATCTTTCTTATCCATTGACAGGTTGCTGAATGATGCAAAAAACAATTCCAGCCCATCTCGTCAGTACCTATCGGTTGCTTCAATGTGCATTTCCTCAAGGCATTGAAGATCAAGAGTATCTGCCGTTACTATCAATTCTCTACGAGCAAATGTCCGATCGCAGTTTAGCGCAGGCGATCGCTGAATTTACAGGCAGAGAGTATCACATCGTCTTGAATGACGTGTACCACATTGGAGCAATAGCAACATTTTCAGCCAAAGTGACCGATCTGATCAAACAGAAATTGATCCATTGCGGCTATGAAAAGTGGTTGGTAGAAGAGTCATCTCAATCGGCAATCTAAACAATGCTGATGTATCTAAAATTAGGTTGAAGTTACCCAGCAGGTTCGAGAGTTGCTCTGTTGCAAGTGATGGGCAATTATAGTAGAAACACTCCGGCGGTTTTTGTATCTATGATTGAAGCCTGTAGTGAGTGTAAAAAGCTTTGGTGTTTGATTCAACGTCTCAAAAACCGCTGCCTAAAGTGCGATCGCTAACAATCGCCTGGAGTCTTGTGGTTTTGACTGCCACTGCCGATATTGCGATCGGTGCCTGGAGCCACAGCCTAGCGCTGATTGCCGACTCTGGACATTTGTTTGCCGATGCCGCCACCTTTGGGCTATCGGTGATTGCAGCTTGGTGGGTAAGCCGCAGGCAAAAAGTCTCTACAGGCACCTCTCGACTAGAAGCGATCGCTGCCTTAGTGAATGGCGTGGGGCTGCTAGGTATTGCACTAGAGTTGCTCTGGTCTGGGCTGCATCGCTTAGGCGGAGCAACTCCAGAGATTTTGAGCGTACCCATGGTGGCAATGGCGGGGATTAGCCTGATTGCCAATGTGATCAATGTGCGATTGCTGCATGGGCACAGTCACCAAGATTTGAACGTGCAGGGCGTATTTTTACATTTGTTAGGAGATTTAGTGAGTTCAATCGGTGTGCTGCTAGCGGCGATCGCGGTTTGGCTGTGGCACTGGACTTGGGCAGACTCCGCCATCAGCCTAGTGGTTGCCATCATCGTTGGAGTGAGTGCGTTTCCCCTAATTCGCCGTAGTCTGCAATTCTTGAGGACAGGAGCCGCGATCGCCGATTTGAGTCAAACGGCTGCGTCCTCCTGCCTTTGCTGTACGCCTGCTGAACTGAAAAAGCTTTTGCAGCCCAAACTGGAAGAACTGATCTAAAAAGATTGCAAATCGCCTTGTCGAATAGCAAGTAGGTATTCACGAATTCGATCGCATCAGCGCCCGATTTGCATCTCTGAAATAGTCTAGTCATTCAAGAACTTGGATGGCTAGTTGGTATTAAGCAAGGATGAGCATCAATCCAAACAATTTACACCGATACATTTACGAGATTTTGAGTTTTCCTACAGCCAAAAGTTCCGGGTAGCTTCCGTAGCGGGGAACACTATACCTCTGTAAAAGTATGGGTGAGAGGATAACTTTGAAACGGTAGAGCCTATCCAAGAAATCTGAAATGTCTAAGTGCCATAGGCTCTGTGATGCTTGCATAAAGGAACTCATAAGATTTCCGAACCTTCCATAAAGTCTCTCCAAGATATTCGGATATCACTGAGAACTCACGGTTAAGGTAGTCGATGGCACACGCGATCGCCCGATTTTGTATTTTATCTTCACCCGTAGTAATTCAAACACTGCCTCAATTCACCCCGTCCACCTCATCCTTAACCTCTGGAGCGTCTATTCATGCCCGTTAACTTCACTGGCTCTTACACCCAAAGCTTTAATAGCTTAGCCAACAGCGGCACCAACAGACCTTGGACGAACGATAACACGATCCTTGGCTGGTCGCTCTTCCGGCAACCTACCTCTGGCACTGCTATCACCACATATTCAGCAGGCAATGGGACTTCTACAACTGGATCTTTTATAAGCTATGGCTCCACTGGCAGCACTGACAGAGCCTTGGGTGGACTTGGCTCCGGCTCTTCTTATTTTGGTTCTCCTGCAAATGGAGCGGTTGCTGGGTGGATTGCTTTTGCGGCTACGAACACCACAGGTGCCACCCTCAACACGGTCAACCTTGCCTTTAACGGCGAACAGTGGCGCAATGGAGGCAACACCACCGCCCAAACAATGGTTCTTCAGTATGGTTTTGGGGCAAGTTTTGCCGCTGTCTCCACCTGGAATACCCCCGGCGGCAACTTTAATTGGGCATCGCCAGTGGCAACGGCAACCGCAGCCGCAGTGAATGGCAATGTTGCTGGTCGCGTTGCCAATCGGGGTGGGATGCTCAATGGTCTCAACTGGGCAAATGGCAATACCCTATGGGTGCGCTGGGTCGAGAACAACGACAATGGCAATGATCATGGGTTGGCGATCGATGACTTTTCCCTATCCCTTCCTCCCACCGTCAACCTTTCAGTTAGCACCACCGCTGGCACGGAAGCAGGCACTACCGTTGTCACCGTCACCGCCACTGCCTCCAGTGCGGTTGTCGGCGCTCAAACCCTCAGTCTGGGAGTTTCCGGCACAGGCATCACCGCTGGCGACTACAGCCTCAGTAGCCCCACCATCACCATTCTCAATGGACAAACCACGGGAACTGCCACTTTCACCGTCGTCGATGATGCCATAGTGGAAGGAACAGAAGCCGCTACGTTGACCATTAGCAATCCCTCTGGTGGCATTGTCCTCGGTAGTACTACCACTCAAGCGATCGCGATTGCCGACAATGACACTGCCGGAGTCACCATTACCCAAAGCGCAGGCAATACCGCGATCGCCGAAGGTGGTATCACCGACACCTATACCGTAGCCCTCACCTCCCAACCCACAGATAATGTCACCATCAATCTGAACCCCGGCACCCAAACCAGCACCAACATCAACACCCTCACCTTCACCGCCGCCAACTGGAATACTGCCCAAACTATCACCGTCACCGCTGTGGATGACAATGTTACTGAAGGCAACCACAGTGGCACCATCACCCACACCACCACCAGCATGGATGCCAACTATAACGGCATTACTGTTGGCTCTGTCATCGCCGCGATCGCCGACAACGACAATCCCCCCACCGATCTGCTGCTCAGCGCTACCACTACCAACGAAAACGTCGCCCCCAATACCCTCATTGGCACCTTCACCACCCTCGACCCCGATGGCGGCAGTTTCACCTATACCTTCGTCTCTGGCAGCGGCAGCACCGACAACAGCGCCTTTACCCTCACAGGCGAACAACTGCGGCTCAATGCCTCCCCCGACTTTGAAACCCAATCCAGCTATAGCATTCGGGTTCGTACCACCGACTTTAGTGGACTGACGTATGACAAAGCATTTTCGATTATCGTCAACAACCTCAACGATGCCCCGATTTTGAACGATACCGTCGTCACTCTCAACAGTGTGCGGAGCAATGCCCCCGCTCCCCTCGGTGCTGTCGGCACCCGCATCACGCAACTGGCAAACCTCATTGGCGGCAGCGGACAAAACAACGTCATCGACCCCGATGCTAGCGCACTCACCGGCATCGCCATCATCGCCACCGACAGCAGCAACGGCACTTGGTTCTACAGTCTCAACAACGGCACCAACTGGACAATCCTCGACGGAGTCTCCAATACCAATGCGCTCCTGCTTGCCGACGATGCCAACACCCGCTTATATTTTCGTCCCAACACGGGCTACACTGGCACCCTCGCCAACGCCATCACCTACCGCGCCTGGGATCAAACCAGCGGCATCAATGGGACAACTGCAGACACCACAACCAACGGCAACGCCACCGCATTCAGTGTGCAGTTTGATAGCGCATCGCTCCAAGTTGACCGCACCGCCACCACCGACTTCACCCAAGATGGCATCACCGACATCCTTTGGCGCAATGGGTTGAATGGGCAAAACCTCGTCTGGGAAATGGATGGCACCACTTACAAAAATGCTACTTTTATCAATAGCGTGGCAGTCAACTCGGGTTGGAATGCTGTGGGAACGGGTGATTTCACGAAAGATGGTAAAACCGACATCCTTTGGCGCAATAGTGGGAGTGGGCAAAACCTCGTCTGGGAAATGGATGGCACCACTTACAAAAATGCCACTTTTATCAATAGCGTGGCAGCGGGGTCAGGGTGGGAGGTGGTGGGAACGGGTGATTTCACGAAAGATGGTAAAACCGACATCCTCTGGCGCAATAGTGGGAGTGGGCAAAACCTTGTCTGGGAGATGGATGGCACCACTTACAAAAATGCTACTTTTATCAATAGCGTGGCAGCGGGGTCAGGGTGGGAGGTGGTGGGAACGGGTGATTTCACGAAAGATGGCAAAACCGACATCCTCTGGCGCAATAGTGGGAGTGGGCAAAACCTCGTCTGGGAAATGGATGGCACCACTTACAAAAATGCCACTTTTATTGAGAGTGTGCCGAATAGTTCGGGGTGGAAGGTTGCTGGGGTGGGTGATTTTACGAAAGATGGCAATGCGGATGTGCTTTGGCACAATAGTTTGGATGGCAGCGTTGGCATCTGGGGCATGAACGGTACGACCTACAATGGCTATATCAATATCGGCAGTGTCTCCCCCTCAAGTGGCTGGAATATTGTTTGAGGAACTACTTTCAATAGTGTCTAGATCTGTTATTGGGACGCGACGTTAATTTTCGACGGAAATACCACGCGATCGCGTCTCTACAAAGCTCTCTACAAAGATTTTAGAGTTGACCAACAATGGTTTCAGACCATCACCATGAATCCGCACAAGAAATTTGTTTGGTAAAGAAAGCTTTTGGAGGTGAGAGATTCAAGCAGTATTTACGAAATTATTCCTAGCAATACGCTACATATAGCGTGGAGTAAGATAGTGCCAATAGTAGCGAAGCGGCGATTCGCTAGGATAGAGCAGCATGGGAACAGTAAAGATCATGACACGAAGCGGGGTTGGCATTCGGACGGCTCAAACGAGATCGGAGCGGTTGACTGGGCAAATCCATGTTTACGACGGGGCTGGAAAAGGCAAATCGCAAGCGGCGCTGGGTGTGGTACTGCGTTCCATTGGGTTAGGCATCCATAGTGATTTACAAACCCGTGTGCTGTTGCTGCGGTTTCTCAAAGGTCCAGGGCGCACCTACGACGAAGATGCGGCGATCGAAGCTTTGCAACGCGGCTTTCCGCACTTAATTGATCAGGTTCGCACCGGACGCGCTGAATATTTTGGAGCCGAGCAAATTACCCGATTCGACAAGTTGGAAGCGCAGCGAGGCTGGGATGTGGCAAAAGGCGCGATCGCGTCCGGGTTATATTCCGTCGTTGTGCTAGACGAGTTGAACCCCGTCCTTGATTTGGGTTTGCTGCCCGTGGATGAAGTGGTCAGCACCCTGCAACGCAAACCCGATCATATGGAAGTGATTGCCACCGGACGCGCCGCCCCCCAACCCTTGCTGGATATTGCCGATCTGCACTCCGAAATGCGCCCTCATTATCACTCCAATGCACAAACCAATGGCATTGAGGGGATTGAAATCTACACGGGTGAAGGAAAAGGGAAGTCTACCAGTGCTTTAGGCAAAGCGCTTCAGGCGATCGGGCGCGGCATTAGTCAGGATAAATCCCATCGGGTACTGATTATGCAGTGGCTCAAAGGCGGCTCAGGCTATACCGAGGATGCCGCGATCGCTGCCCTCCGCCAAAGCTACCCCAACCTAGTAGATCATCAGCGCTGCGGACGCGATGCAATTGTCTGGCGCGGACAGCAGCAAGAATTGGATTATGTGGAAGCTGAACGCGGGTGGGAAATTGCCAGAGCCGCGATCGCCTCTGGGCTTTACAAAACCCTGATTTTGGATGAACTCAATCCCACCGTTGATCTAGAACTGCTGCCCGAAGAACCCATTGTGCAAGCACTACTCCGCAAACCGCGCGATACGGAAATCATCATTACTGGGCGCTGCAAAAACTTACCTGCCTACTTTGACCTAGCAAGCGTTCACTCTGAAATGATCTGCCACAAACACTATGCCGAAAAAGGCATAGACCTAAAGCGAGGCGTAGACTTTTAAGGTGGATTTCATGAAGATCCATACGATGCAGGAAGGCGACTGAAGCAGTAGAATAATTGTGGCTAATCCTCTTCCATCTCCCCGATTAACCCATGCCTTGCTTGGCAAGAGGAGTAGGCAGTCCATCTACGCTGACAACGTTTTTTTGCTGGCGATAGTCTTGTAACCCAGCGTCTCCCTTCTTCGCTGCCCAATCTACCAACTGCGATCGCTGATCTTGCAGTTCATATAGCGGCACACCCAAACCACAGGACGTTTGCACCCGGTCAATCTCTGCCACAATAATTTGGCGCGCTCCAGGCAGAGGAGAAAACAGCGAGTAGAGCGCCTGCCAATCGGAGGTATGCGGCAGCACGACAGCCCCTTGACCATAGAGCCGCAGAATCAGAGGCGGTTCCTGAAAAGCGCAAAACATCAGCGTAATTCGTCCGTTTTCTAGCAGATGTGCCGATGTTTCGTTGCCGCTCCCCGTCAAATCGAGATAGGCGACTCGATTAGGCGACAAGACCCGCAAGCTATCCAATCCTTTTGGCGACACATTGACATGTCCAGCGGAATTCAGCGGAGCCGTTGCCACAAAAAAGAGAGGCTGCTGACGAATAAAGTTCTGCAACTCATCGGAAATGCGATCATACACTTTTGCCATAGCTGTCCAGGTTTGATTAAAAAACAGTAAAAATCCGAGGTGCAGAGTTACATTTTTATCATTAGGTCAGTAAACCTATCACATTGAGATTAGTGACCAAGAGAGACACTTCTAACATCTCTCGTTAAGATGGGATGTGACGGGAACGTTACATCCCACCGTTAGCTAGTCCTTTACTTCAAGATTTCACTCAAACATCATTTATGGATATTGGCAGTCGTTCTAATCATGCATCTCAACAGTCTAATCATCGAGTCGCAAATGTCGTAGGAACCCTGATTGCTGTCTTGACGTTGATATTACCCGCTTTTGTGATTCTCTACTATTCTCAGACCAATTCTGAAGTCCCTTCAAGTTACAACTATGCGCTAACGCGATTCCCGTAGGGATCTTTTCACGAATCGCCAACTTTTTAGCGTCTTCCTCAGAGTTTGTTAATCAAAAATTATTTTACATCCCCAAATTGGCACCAAGATCGCTATGATCCTAGAGATAAAGTTGTATTGATTTTGGAAGTATTTTAAGTTGTCCATGGCATCTTATGCATCCTCTACGGCAAGAGCCGAAATGAGCGAATTGCGACGACTGCGAGGTCTGCTGCCTCCAGAGTTGCAAAGTTGGGTTTCAGTGGAAGCGACGACTGCTGTCAACCCCACGCTGATTCTCTCTGAAGAGATCGGCAAGGATGAGGTTGAAGTTCAGATTGATATGGTGAAGTGGGAGCAGTTGGCAACCGATCAGCGCAACCTGTTGTTTTGGCATGAGGTTGGGCGCATTCAAAATGACACCATTCCACGGGACGGGTGGGAAATGGCAGCGCTGGCGATCGGCTTAGGCGGCGCGGTGGGTGAGCTATGGGTGCAAGATGGGCTGCTCTTAGTGCTGGCTTTGTCACTTTGCGGAGTGTCTGGCTGGCGACTTTGGCAAAAGAATAATAATGAAAAGACCTTGCAAGAGCTAACGGATGCAGATGAGCGCGCGATCGCCCTTGCAACTCGGTTTGGCTATACGCTACCCAATGCTTACAAAAGTTTGGGAAGTGCCCTTAAAGTTCTCATCGAGCAATCGCCAAAAAAGAAGCTCCGATCAAAGTATGAAGCGCGGCTCAATGCTTTAAAGAAAAGCGCCGCAAAAGCTAAGTCAAAGATAAAAGAGACCGAAGAAGTCCTTTAAGAAAAGCGTCTTTTATCACTTTTTTCAACTTGGATGCCAGAAACATTGGGTCAGTTTTCCCTTTGCTTCTGGCTTTCTCTTTCCCCATACTAATACAGGGGTTTTCCACAGACAAACAGCACATTATGCGAGTTTTCCACAGATTATTTTGAGTTTTCCACAGTCGCCTGCGGAAAAACTCACTCCCACTCAATGGTTCCGGGTGGCTTAGATGTGATGTCATATACCACTCGATTGACTCCTTTTACCTCATTCACGATTCGGTTAGAGATAGTTTCCAACAAATCGTAGGGTGCCCGTGACCAATCTGCCGTCATGCCATCTTCACTGCTGACAAACCGCAACACAATTGGATAAGCATAGGTGCGCTGATCGCCCATGACTCCCACACTCCGAATCGGCAACAGGACGGCAAATGCCTGCCAAAAATCGTTGTAAACTCCGTTGCGGTTAATTTCTTGTCGCACAATCAGATCCGCATCTCGCAGAATATCTAAGCGCTCTTCCGTTACTTCGCCCAAAATACGAATGGCTAAACCGGGACCAGGAAACGGATGACGTTTGATAATTTCGTCTGGCAAGCCAATCGAAGTTCCTACTCGGCGAACTTCGTCTTTAAACAATTTTCGTAGGGGTTCCACTAGCTTAAAGCGCAGATCTTTCGGCAATCCGCCCACATTGTGATGACTTTTAATTTTCACAGCAACTCGATCGCCCGTTTTGGGATCAACATTGGTATCTGCCGATTCAATCACATCCGGGTAAAGGGTGCCCTGCGCTAAATAGTCAAACGGTCCGAGTCGCTTAGATTCTTCTTCAAAAACGCTAATAAACTCGTGACCAATGCGTTTGCGTTTTTCCTCAGGATCAGTCACCCCCGCGATCGCTGCCAAAAAGCGATCGCGAGCATTCACATATTGCACCGGGATATGAAACTGCTCATGGAACAACTTAATCAAGCGTTCTGGCTCCAGTTTTCGCATAAAGCCCTGGTCAATAAACATGCAGGTAAGCTTATCACCGATCGCCTGATGCAGTAAAAATGCCAGAGTGGATGAATCAACCCCACCCGATAGCGCTAGCAAGACGCGCTTATCGCCTACCTTTGCTCGAATTTCTCGCGTTGCTTGCTCGACAAATGCGGCAGTCGTCCAAGTGGGTTCACAATTGCAAATGTGGTAAACAAAATTGCGAATAAGTGCCTGTCCCCCGATCGAATGCACGACTTCTGGATGAAACTGCACCCCATAGAGTTTCTTTTCATGATGGGCGATCGCGGCAGAAGGCGTATTATCCGTATGTGCCAAAACCTCGAATCCATCTGGCAAATGGGTCACCGAATCGCCGTGGCTCATCCACATGGTCGTGCCATCATTCACATTAGTCAACAGGTCGGTTGGGTCATCAATCACCAAAGACGCTTTGCCATATTCGCCCCGTTCTGACTGTTCCACCCCGCCGCCCAACTGCTGCACCATCAACTGCATCCCGTAACAAACGCCCAAAATAGGGATGCCTAAGCTCCAAATTTTGGGATCACAGTGGGGCGCGCGATCGCCATACACAGAACTGGGTCCACCCGATAAAATGATGCCCTTCGGTGCAATCTCCTGAATTTGTTCGGCAGTTGTGCGATAGGACAACACTTCAGAATAGACTTGGGTTTCGCGGATACGCCGAGCAATCAACTCAGAATATTGAGAGCCAAAATCTAAAATAACAATGATTTGGCGATCAAGCTTCTCTACCGATTCAGCTTGTTCTTGTTGAGTTTGTAGAGTCACCATAATTCTGACTTGAGTGAATGTGAGCAAAAATTAATTTAAAGGTCTATCTAAAAGTAGCTTTACAAATATTAAAAGTTAATCCTTTTATTCTAACCCGACTCAATCAATCGTTTAAGTAAACCTGCTCCTGTTTTGCTAGCCACAATAATGTTTCGGTGCCGATCGAACAAAACGCTGCCAACCGTAAGCGCACGATCGCTGTGGGCATGAATGTAGATCTGCGATCGATGATCGATCGCTTCAGCCAGTTCACCATAGACCTGTTCTGTCCAGGTCGTGCCGCTGTTGGCATCCAGATTTCTTAAATACTTCAACCCATCCTCGGCAGTCGGCACTGCAAAAATAATGGGCAAGTCGGCAGTAGGCACCCCCACTTTTGCACAGTGCGCGGTCAAAATTTCCATGCGTCCATCGGCAACATAATGATGAGTATGAAAAATTCCGCCAGCGAGTTTCAACAGTTTTCCGTGATAGCCAAACAAAAGAATCGATTGCACCCCCTGAAGCGCCGCCTCCACCAGCATCGGTCCCAACCAGTTTGCAGTCTTGACTAATCGGTTTGGTTCAACTCCAAGCTGTTGTGCCAAATCCAGACCGTTTTCGCCAATACAAAATATCAGTTCATTAAACTGAGTTTGCTTTTGCTTGAGATCTGCCCGATAGAGTTCCAATTGCCCTGGAGCGCTGAGGGGTTGGGAAATACCGCTCGTTCCCAACAGCGACAATCCTTCAACCACGCCAAATGCTTCATTGGAAGTGCGTTTTGCCAATTGTCTACCTTCCGGCAAAATCACGGTGACTCTGAGCTTTTTTCCGGGTGGCAGCAAAGGCAATAGATTTTCTAGCAGCAACCGTTTTGCATAGGCATAAAAAGCAGCCTGTCCATCGGCAAGCCGTCCAACGCCTTCTCCACCTTGCAACGCGATCGCGTCGGTTTGTTCAGCGGTGCCCCATTCTACCAGTGCCCAAATGGGGGTATTGCGGGTCAGATCCAAGTTATCGCCCGGATCGCTGCGAGTGATTGCCAGAGAAACTCCCGGCTGTAAGCAGACCGCTTGCTCGATCGCAATTTCTACTCGTTCATCCGGTTCAACTAGATTGAGAAAAACCGACAGAACCGGATTAGGATCTTGCAATTTTTGTAAAGCCGCGATCGCCGCAGCACAAGCAAAAACCGGCAGCGTATATCCAGCGCGAGGGGGAGTAAGCATAAAAACAATGGATAGGGGTGATAGGTGATCTAGATCCTAGAAAAGGGTGATAAGCAACACGCGATCTCAGGACGTAAAACACTTTTTATGATGACCAGCGACACCCGTTGAACTGACGAAAGACACAAAAAGGTGTGACCCAGCGATCGGCTTTTTCCATGCAATTATCTCACTCTAGAAGGGTGAGAACTTCTCCTTTCCACTGTCTATCGTCACCCGCGCAACTGTTTTAATTAGGTTCCTATGGAAAGCACTCTTCATCGCCCTGAAATCCCCTTTGAAATTGACCCGCCCAATTCCTTCAATCCACAAACTATTGTGCTTCAGCCCAATAATGACCTATCTTCTTCTAGCAACAGCTTTCAACAATCCTTGGAAGAAGCGCTAGATTTAGCTGGAGAACGTGTGATTGTAGACTTCCTGTGGGGGGATGTCACCGACTCTCAAGGAGTAGAAGCATTAGTGGCAGGGCTGGAAAAAGCAACCCTTTTAGGAAAATCTCTGTCTTTTCAGTCGATGAATCCTCAAACTCGCACCTTGGTAGAAGCAGAATGGGATCGCCAGCGTCACCTGCGATTTGGTGCTTGGGATGATGTTTTTGAATTGGAGCTAGAACGGTTTTTAGATGCAATCCATCACGACCCTTAGACAACTCAAATAGAGGATGCGACAGATCTAAGGTTGAGACCATGACTGAGTAAAGCTTCTACAGTTCAAACTATCTCCTAGGTCAACGCTACGCGAGCAAAACTCAAGGTATTACGTCTCTTCACAAAAGCTCTTTCTGAAGTAGCAAGGAAACAGGCTGAATGTTATCTAGTATGAAAACGTGATCTGAGCAGCAATCCCCAAGGCGGTAATTGGAAATGGTGGAGCCAGGAATTCCCTTATGCATTGGCGATTCTCCAGCTACGGTTAATTCAGATTTAGTAGGGACACTGGATAAAAAAGAGACGGTTGATCAGGTACTTAGTCTCACGATTCCCATTTCTAAAGACCAAGTTCGGACTAGCTTGCAAGCTTCTACGCTTGATGGCATCTTTGCCACGATCTTCTCCAATGCAACGGGCGGGGTTTTGCTTAGCAGTTTTTTGGTCGGGCTAAATGCTAGCCCTAGCCAAATTGGATTGCTGTCATCAATCCCCATGCTGGCAAATTTGATGCAGCCTTTGGGGGCGCTGTGGAGCGATCGCACCTCTAGCTATCACTGGTATTGCTTTTGGATCTATGTGCCGTCGCGGTTATTGTGGCTCATTTTGGCAGCCGCCATCTTTTGGGCTGGACAGTGGACTGAGCAAACCTGGGTAAACTTGACCCTGGGAATTGTGGGATTAACCTACTTTTGGGGAGCATTAGGCAGTGCTTCTTGGCTGAGTTGGATTGCAACCTTGGTGCCATCTCGGCTACGTGGGCGCTATTTTGGCACTCGTGCTAGTGCGATTAGCTTAATGAACTTATTATCGATTCCTGCTTTAGGCTGGATTGTATCCGCATGGGGCGGTGGGGCACAACAAGGCTATGGCGTGGTTCTGCTGCTTGGAGTCGTTGCCGGACTGATTAGTTTGGGGTTTCAATTTTGGATGGCAGATGTTCACCCCGGCGATCGCCAGATTGTTGAGGTAACAGAAATAGAACCCGTCCTGGTGTCTACCAGCAATCCACAGGACTCAGCATCGCAACCGTTGCCCACATTAAACTCCCCATCACGTTTGCAACGGCAAGATACCAACTTCCTATTATTTCTACTGTATTTTGCCCTATGGATGTTTGCAGTGAATTTGAGCGCCCCATTTTTTAATGTGTATTTGCTAGATACCTTGGCGATCGATTTACGCTGGGTCACCAGCTACACAAGCTTGCAGGCAGGTGCCCATTTAATTATGTTGGTCGTGTGGGGAAAATTGGCAGATCGGATTGGCAATCGCCCCATTTTGCTGATCGATGGCATTTTGGTGGCGTTGTTTCCGTTGTTATGGCTGATTACGGGCGCAAATGAGGTTTCTCTATGGGTCTGGTTTCCACTGTTGCACCTATTGGCAGGCGGCAGTTGGGCAGCGATCGACCTATGCACCAATAATTTACAGCTAGGAGTTGCGCCCTTACGCCACCAACCCCTTTATTTTGCAGTTGCAGCCGCGATCGCCGGAATCAGCGGTGCTTTAGGTACTTCAGTCGGGGGCTTCCTCGCAGAATTTACTGACTATGGCGGTATTCCTGGATTGTTTGCTCTATCCGCGATCGCCCGTCTGCTTGCCCTCATTCCACTTATATTTGTCAAGGAACAAGGGCACTCTTTACAGCAAACCTTGCAAAAATTGCTGTTGTCTCGCTCACCTCACTTATCTAAAACCCGCCATTCACCGACGATAGAACCCGTCAATTCCTTGTCAGATACCGCGATTACAGTTGAAATCAACCAATAGGAACGCCTATTATCTCAGCAACTCAGATCAGCAACTCAGAGAATCCGGCACAATGAAAGTATGAATGCAATTGATTATCTTCGGATTAGCTTAGTCGATCGCTGTAACTTCCGCTGTCAATACTGTATGCCGGAAGGTGCTGACCTCAGCTATGTGTTGCAGCAAGATTTGATCACCCACGATGAGCTATTGACGCTGCTTCAGGAAGTATTTATCCCGATCGGGTTTACTCGATTTCGGCTAACGGGGGGCGAACCGCTGATTCGCCCTGATGTGGTGGAGATTGTGAGGGCGATCGCCACCCTGCCCGAAACTCAAGATCTGTCTATGACCACCAACGCATTTTACTTGGAAAAATTGGCGCAGCCGCTCTATGAAGCAGGCTTGCGGCGCATCAACATTAGCCTCGATTCGCTAAAACCAGACGTGTTTGATCAGATTATTGGCAATCGAGGACGCACTCGCTGGCAGTCAGTCTGGAATGGGATTCAAGCCGCCCATCAGGTGGGGTTCAATCCACTCAAGCTAAACGTTGTCGTGATTCCCGGTGTGAATGACTCGGAAATTCTAGACTTGGCTGCACTGAGCCTCGATCGCGAGTGGCATATCCGCTTTATTGAATTCATGCCGATCGGCAATGGCGATTTGTTTAGCGATCGCGGTTGGGTCGCTTCCGAAGATCTGCGTCGCCAAATTTGCGATCGCTGGGGCTTAACTGAGGGTCAGGTGCGCGGCAATGGACCTGCGGACATCTTCCAAATCCCTGGCGCAAAAGGCACTTTGGGCTTTATCAGTCAAATGTCAGAATGCTTTTGCGATCGCTGTAACCGGATGCGCCTGTCTGCGGATGGCTGGCTGCGTCCCTGCCTGCTGAACGAAACCGGACAGATTGACTTGAAAGGAGGATTGAGATCGGGCGTTCCCCTCTCAGATCTTCGCTGTCAAGTGCGCGAACTGGTTTTCCTCAAACCCGAAATCAACTACAAAGAACGCGATTCTGGCACCACTGGACGCTATGCCCGCACCATGTCTCAAATTGGCGGATAAAATGAAGATCCTATTTACGGATATGCGATCGCGCCCATACCCGACGCAGATTTTCCCTCAACCCTAGCTTTAGTAACGCTCCCAATCACCCGCCGTAAATCAATTTCTGAGATAAAGCCCTGGCTGAGCAATTCTTGAGAGTCTTTGGGCATCTCGATTCCGCAAGACGATGAGTGGCGCACCTGCTTTCATGCGATCGCCCGCCTGGACAAATATCTGCTCAACGGTGACATCCTCTTGACGGGTTGGTTGATAAGTCATTTGAATCAGCCTCTGAGCCTACCTTTGGCTTCATGTCAACACCCTGCTCAAAACTGAACTGCCATCACTCCAAGCAAACAACAAAGAAACCAGGTTTCTGGATGTAACTTGGATTGCTCAAACGATATATTTTCGTTGAGAAACTCGGTTTCTAATGCCCGATCGCAGTATCAGGAAACGTGCGCTTAAATTCGTCAATCAAGTCATCCACTTCCTCGATCGCTTGATTCACATCAATTCTCAAAGTACCTAAGTTGGGTTGCTCCAAGAGTTTCACTAAAAACTCACGCTTGCTTTCAATCTGAGTAATTTGCTCTCGCATCGCTTGCGGATCTAACATTAGCCTTCCTTTTCCTCTTTAATATCAACTGATCATAAAAGCCTATTCTACGGTAGGAGCAGTATTAGGAATGGTGAGATACGAGGAAAAGTTTTGAATTTTGAGTTTTGAATTCAACCTTCGCCATTCGTCACTAGTCATTCCATTCGCCACTCGTCATTCGCTCTGCCTTCTGCCTATCGCAAAAATGGGGGACGTTTTGGATCAACGGGTTTCGTTTTAATCACCTCATCCATAAATCGTTTAAGGGCTTGTTCGCGATTTTTCATGAATGCCGCCCAGAAACCGGGATGAAATTCGTCCATTGTTTTAGCGATCGCCCACACATCCACCGCCAAAATATTCTGCAACATTTCGTCTTCCCGCTTGAGGGAATTGATTTGCTCCATTAAAATCCGATCTTTAGAAGCCTGTTGATGATCATCTTTAGCCATTGTCATAGTTCAATCCAGAAAACTTGATTCACCAATTGGCGGTGACGCGGTTCAGGAGTCAGGGATAATGAAAGTTGACCAGTTATTTATAGCGCGACTGATTGTAACTCTATGCTACGTCAAATTTCCTTGGGAATGGTGGGGTTGGTGGTCGGTGGTATTTTAACCATCGTTGGTTTTATTGCCTACTTTATTTTGGACAATGCCACTCTTAATTTAGTGGGTTTTTTCTATGGAATTCCCATTTTGCTGGGTGGGTTGGCGCTCAAAGCCTCTGAGCTAGAACCTGCGCCCTATTCGCAGCCGACCTCGGAAGCAATTGTGGCACTGCGCGATCGCCAAGCCACCGCCACTCAAACTCAGATCCGTAAAGATGTGACTCGGTTTCGCTATGGGCAAAGCGCCCATTTGGATACGTCTCTCAAAGCGTTGAAACTTAGCCCCACGGATGAAGAATGCCCGATGCTTCAGAGCATTCGTGAAACGGAAACCGATGGAGCCTATACGCTAGTGCTGCAATTCGAGTCGCCGTTTTTTCCGGCTCAGGCTTGGAAAGATAAAGAACAAAAGCTAACGAGCTTCTTCGGTCCCGGCGTTCGGGTGGAAGTAACCGCGCTGAATGACGAATTGGTTGAGGTTGCCCTGATTGCGACTCCGGTGGCTGGTGAAACTCCTGTGGTGGCATGAGCAAACCCTTACAAATTTCAAAGCAATCGCTGTCGGGTTGGTTTCAGCAGGCAGATAATCGGGTGCTGGCTGGAATGATTGCAGTCAGTACGGCGATTTTGTTTTTGTGTAGCAGCATTCGGCATTTATTGTTTCACTCTACCGCCTATGATCTAGGCTACTTTGACCAGTTGGCTTACTTGCTGAGCCAGGGATTGCCGCCCGTGATTTCCTTTTGGGGATATCACTTTTTAGGCGGACATGCAGACTGGATTATGGTCTTTGTGGCAATCCCATACAAGATTTATCCTTCTGTGTTTTGGTTGTTAGGGATTCAAGCGATCGCGCTGTCTATGGGCGCTCTGCCGACCTATCATCTAGCACAACAGGCGGGACTTAAAGACGGTCAGTCCACGGCAATTGCGGCAGCTTATTTGTTGTATCCATTAATTTTCAATCTAAATCTGTTTGATTTTCATCCAGAAGTGATTGCCCTACCGCTGATTTTGACTGCAATTTTGACGGCAAAGCGGAAGCAAGTAGGCTGGTTTGTCGGGTGTTTAATCCTAATTTTGGGTTGCCGAGCCGCCTTATCGCTCACCGTCTTTGCCATGGGTTTTTGGCTTTGGCTCTTTGAGAAAAGGCTGAAGTGTGGCGCGATCGCGCTGATCCTAGGCGGGGGCTGGTTTTTGTTTGCCACCCAGGTTCTCATTCCTGCCTTTCCTCCCGGTGGCGTGATCTCGGTTGCCCGATTTGACTATTTAGGCAGTTCTGTGGGGGAAATTGTGCTGAATTTATTCTTAAAACCCCATTTGGCTTTATCCGCTTTACTCACCCTGCCCAATCTCCAATATCTTTGCCTGATTTTTTTACCCGTTACTTGGGGCTTGTCATGGCAGCATTTGGCACCGCTAATCGCCATTATTCCTACCTTGCTGCTGAATCTGCTTAGCACGTTGGAAACCCAAAAGGATTTGTTGCACCAGTATTCTTTACCCGCGCTACCGTTTTTGATGGTGGCAGTGATTGCATCTCTTGCGGATGGCAAAGGGTGGGTACAAAGTCGGCGTGGAATTTTGCTGTGTTCATTGATTGGCTTTTTGGCATTGGCAAAGTTTGGCTATTTTGGCGATCGCTATCTCAACTCGCTGGATACCTGGCAAGCAAGCCGCAGCGCGATCGCTCAAGTTCAGCCTCAAAGCCGCCTTTTGACTACCGCATATATGGCACCCCATCTGACCCATCGCCCTACAGTGCAATTGGCGATCGCTGGGACAGAAGCGATCGACTTCGATCAATTCGACGAGGTGTTGCTAAATGTGCGGCATCCCGGTTGGGCGAGTACTTCCAGCCTTCAACAGGCTCTAGTCGATCGACTCCAGCGCGATGCTCGATTTAAGCCTTTAGTGGAACAAGAGGGTGTGTACTTGTTCACTCGTGCTGGCTCTTAATCAGTAGTCCGGACACTTTTGCGCCCAACCGCCCATCCTGCGGGAGGCAAGCTACATCCCCCCACCCCCTGCTCCCAAAAAGAGATTTAGGGTGAGGGTCAAAATTGATGACGTGCAAGGGTTTTCAGCATTTTTACAAAAACTGTCCGAAGTATTGCTAAAAAAGACTTTTGCTATCAGCCAGGAAATTCATTTTCTGGTGGAAAACTTGTTAGTGAGATTGGTACATCCGAGTTAAGGTTGAAATCTGGAAATGATCAAGATGCAGCGCCTATTTTGGTCAAGCAAAAAACTACATGAGCGTTTTTGTAGATTCAGGTTTACAACATTTGCCGTAGACCCGTCCAACCAATAATGATGTAGCCGATCGCCAATAGTAAGCTATTCAAGCCAGTTCTGAGTCCAGAGCGCAGGGCGTTTCCCTGAGTTTGGCTTTCTAATTCCTGCTTGCGGGTTTTAATTTTGTTGAGTTCTTCGGTTTTCTTGGGGGCAATTTCGGCATCAAATGCTTTCGGATCAGACTTCAGCCGTTTCAGTTGGGTCTGCTGTTGCTTTGCTTGAGCCAACTGAGGATCTTTGAGTTGCCCACTACTAATTAGCTGATCAATTTGAGCCAACTGAGAATCTAGCTGTCCTCTAAATTGCTGGACTTGGGCATCAATTTGAGTTTCCGCTTTCGAGGCTTCTTGAGCAATCTGCTTCATTTGAACGTCCACGGCATCACGAGTGGCAACAACACCCCACGGCACAATTAGCAAGAAAAATAGCCCCAAGATGCTTGATAAAATGAGTGCGGTGAGTTTTAGCCAGGGCGCAGTTCGGGTTGCGTCGGTGCTGCCAGCCTCTAGCCAATACCCAATGAACAGCAATGCTAGTCCAATCAGGGGGAAGACTCCGCGATCGACGACCTGTGTTGTAAACGTGATCACCCACTGGCTATCTTGAAACTTGGCGGTGGAAAGCAACACAAGATAGTCAATGAGGCTCGTTAAAAGGAGTAAGGCTCCAATGAGTTTAAGGATTAGGGGAGTCCAGGGGGAGGAATTAATGGCTTTCATAGCTCGGTTTCTGGTGTCAGTGGCTTGTGATAAAGGTGGCTTGTGCTAAAAGAAGAGGGCGATCGCCGTAGGGATTCCTGTAAAAAGTGTTACTCACGTTTTACGAATCGCCAACTTTGAGCAGCAGAAGTTTAGACCAATCTGTCGCTTACCTATACTAGACCAGATGGGTCAGTCGGCATAAACGCCTATGCCATGAAGCTAGCGCGAGATAGGTGGCAAGCTCTGGTATGATCTTGTCCTAAATTCGGCATTCATCTTGTAAAGTTGATAGAACTAAATACGAATGGCGATCGCGTCTTCTCTAAAATCAATCCCTCAAAGAAATCCTCTAAAAATCATCCACTCATTTTTGACAAACCGGGTTATGCTTACCTGACTTTGATTCCTCTGAAGTTTTCGCAAGTGTTGCCTACGCCTGAGTAATCTCCAGAACTTAATAGAGATTGTTCTAGGAGTCCTTTAGATCACTTCTTTATTCACCTAGTTTGGCTATCCTTTTTGCCAAGTGTTGCCCTGATGACTGCTGTGCCTCTTCCTCGACAACCCTCTCAACCGCCCGATCGCCCTGGTAGCAATATGCCGCCGGAGGTAACTCCTGTGTTTGCGTTGAAAGAGTTAGTAGCGCGTTTGAATCGAGAGCAGCATAAGATTCAAGATTTGCTGAGTTCGTTGGGCTTTGCGCTCCGGAGCTTTAATAATCTCAATCAGTTTTTGGAGTTAATCCCGCTGATGGCAAGCCGGGTGACCGATTGTGATGGAGGGGCGCTGCTGCTGTTTAAACCGAATGGGCAAGTGCGTCTAGAGCGGTTGCACTGCCAAGATAGCCGCTGGAGTAAGGATTTACGAAAAGCGCTGGAAGCTGCCACGCGGCAGTCGCCTGCTTTTGGCAATCGCAATGATGGCGCGATCGCTCCCACAGCCCAAGCGATCGCTGATTTGGATCATCAGGTGAGCCACTACTTAGGCACCAGCGTCCAATTATTTGGCACTGCCATTCTCGTGAAAAATGCAGAACGCGGTCGGCTGTATGTGTTTAGCCGCGATCCCCAATATACCTGGACGGAAACACGCCAAAAACTGGTGAGATTGGTGGCAGACCAAACCTCGGTTGCGATCGAAAACGACGAACTATCGGTGGAACTTCGTAAAAAAGAACGGCTCGATCGCGAACTAGAGATTGGCGCAGAAATCCAACTGCGGTTACTGCCTCGCCACTGTCCCCAAATCTTAGGCGTGGATCTGGCGGCACGATGCCTAACCGCTAGCCGAGTTGGAGGTGATTACTACGACTTTATTCCGGCTAGCTACGACCAAATTCGATCGAAGCGGGATGGTGGCAGCGAAACTGCAAAATGGAGTGTGGCGATCGGGGATGTGATGGGTAAAGGCGTTCCCGCTGGACTGATTATGACCATGACTCGCGGCATGTTGCGGGCTGAAGTGCTGAATGGTCACTCACCAGCGCGAATTTTGCAGCATCTCAATCGCGTCATGTACGCCGATCTAGAAAACTCCAATCGATTCGTCACCCTGTTTTATTCAGAGTATGATCCGCAGACGCGAATTTTGTCCTATAGCAATGCCGCCCACAATCCGCCGCTGCTTTGGCACGCTGCCACCAAAACGATTAAACGCTTGGATACTTTGGGAATGCTAATTGGTCTGGATGCAGATACGCATTATCAAGATGCCCAAATTCAGCTACAGGAAGGTGACACGCTGATTTATTACACCGATGGCTTTACGGATGCTGCCAATCAGGGAGGAGAGCGATTTGATGAAGAAAATCTAACGAAAGCGTTTCAAGCCGCCTGTGAACAGTGTCAATCACCCCAAGAAATTCTGGATCATTTATTTGAGCAGGTTCAAGATTTTATTGGATCTGGCAATCGCAATGCAGATGATATGACCTTGATTGTGATGCGAATCCAGCCCATTTAATATTTCAGTATTCTTGCTGTAAGATTATCCTCTTGAGACTGCGATTCGATAGGAGGAAAAGATATGGTAATGCACATCGTTCAAGACTCAGCATCATTGTTGATCAACAGCACTCATTGGGTCGATTCACTGCCGCTAATGTCCTGGCATTTGCCTTCCGATGTTTCAGTCCTAGCTCAGCTTAAACAGACCGATATCGGTAGAGATATTGGCGTTTGGTGGAATCACTTTGTGAAAACCGGGCAACTTGCCGCGTTTATTGCAGGGATTGTTTTTGGATATATGGTGAAAACATTTACCAGTTTTGGTTAGTTGGTGAACTTTAGATCGTCAGTTGATCAGGTTCAATAGATAAATCACTGAATCTGGATAGCTTTTGCTTTGAATAATCCTGTGCCACACTCTGCTTCTAACCCATCGGCTTCTAACCCAGCTGAAACGAACTCGCCTGAAACTTGGAGTCAACGATTTGAGTCGGCGCTGCATCCCGCGATCGCCCGATTTAATGCCAGCATCGGCTTTGATATTCAACTGATCGAATATGACCTGACTGGCTCTCAAGCCCATGCCAAAATGCTGGCGCACACGGGCATCATCCCGGCGGACGAGGGCGAACAATTGGTGGCTGGTTTGGAGCAAATTCGTCAGGAATATCGGGCGGGTCACTTTACTCCCGGCATTGAAGCGGAAGACGTGCATTTTGCCGTCGAGCGTCGCCTGACAGAATTGGTGGGCGATGTGGGCAAAAAACTCCATACTGCGCGATCGCGCAACGATCAGGTCGGCACCGATACCCGGCTGTATTTGCGATCGCAGATTCAAACCATTCGGCAGCGACTGCGGGAGTTTCAAACCGTTTTGCTAACCTTAGCAGAGCAAAATGTCGAAACCTTGATTCCGGGCTACACCCATTTGCAACGTGCCCAACCCCTCAGCCTTGCCCATCACCTGCTGGCATATTTTGAAATGGCAGAGCGTGATTGGCAGCGCTTAGGCGAAATTTATCAGCGGGTGAATGTGTCGCCATTGGGATCAGGTGCGCTGGCAGGCACCACTTTTCCAATCGATCGCCACTACACGGCGGAGTTGCTCAATTTTGGCGGTGTCTATGCCAATAGTTTGGATGGAGTCAGCGATCGCGACTTTGCGATCGAATTTCTCTGTGCCTCCAGCCTGATCATGGTGCATCTCAGCCGCCTGTCTGAAGAAGTGATTTTGTGGGCATCGGAAGAGTTTCGCTTTATCACCCTGAAAGATAGCTGCTCCACGGGTTCCAGCATTATGCCACAGAAGAAAAACCCCGATGTGCCAGAACTGGTGCGGGGGAAAACCGGGCGCGTATTTGGACATTTGCAAGGGCTGCTGGTGCTAATGAAAGGCTTGCCGCTGGCATACAACAAAGATTTGCAGGAAGACAAAGAAGCGCTGTTTGATGCGGTGCTGACGGTGCAGTCTTGCCTGGAAGCCATGACGATTTTGCTGCGAGAAGGCATGGAGTTTCGCCGCGATCGCCTGCTAGAAGCCGTCAGCGAGGACTTTTCCAACGCCACCGATGTAGCAGACTATTTGGCAACCAAAGGCGTTCCTTTCCGCGAAGCCTATAACCTGGTAGGCAAAGTAGTGAAAACCTCCTTGGCTCAAGACAAACTGCTGAAGGATCTCACTTTAGAGGAATGGCAAACCCTGCATCCCAAATTTGAAGCGGATATTTATGACGCGATCGCGCCTCGGCAAGTGGTCGCAGCCCGCAATAGCTACGGCGGCACTGGGTTTGACCAGGTTCGCCAAGCCCTCAAATCTGCCCAACACCGCATCCTTAATGGTGGTTAGCAGTTCGCTTTCAGTAGACGGGTAGTTGTACTGTTGAGAAGCTAACCATCTACTGATAGTGCCTTTGTCTTACGATAAAGGCAGAAAATAACAACCTGGAAGAGGAGACTGTTTTTATGCCTCATCCCACGCTCAGTAGTAAAGAAATTGCTCAACGTGGCAAAGAACTATATCAATACCGTCTGCGTACTCAAGTGGAAACAACAGACAACAATGGCAAAATTATTGCCATTGACCTCAACACAGGTGATTACGCGATCGATAAAGACTTGCTTGTGGCTTATGACCGCTTGAAAGCCAAACAACCTAACACTGTTACCTGGATAGCGCGGGTTGGCTATGATGCGGTCTACGCTATTGATGGCACATTAATTAGGACAGCAGAGTGATCAGCGGGACAGTGGTTGGGCTTCAGGCGCGCATCGAGTCATCCCAGTTTTAGCAATGGGTCGTCGTCCGCTAATTGGTACGGCGCTGCTGGAGGATTATCATCTCAGCATCGATTTCTGCGAGGGAGGGACAGTTTTGGTTGATGAAATTCTATGATGAACCTGATTGAATGGATTCAAACGGCGTTACAAAACTCCCTGGTGTGGGTCAAAGATTTGGGAGCCGTGGGCGTATTGGCTTACATCGTGATCTACAACTTGGCGACCGTGCTGTTTATTCCTGGTTCCCTGCTCACCTTGGGTGGTGGCGCAATTTATGGCGTAGTTTGGGGTTCCATTTACGTGTTCATTGCCGCCACTTTGGGAGCCACCGTTGCTTTTTTGCTAGGTCGCTATGTTGCTCAAGATTGGGTCAGCAAAAAGATTGCCGGAAACGTCACGTTCAACGCAATTTCAGCCGCAGTTGCCCAAGATGGTTTCAAAATTGTGCTGCTAACTCGTCTCTCGCCGATTTTTCCATTTACCCTGCTGAATTATGCCTTTGGCGTGACTCAAGTTTCCGTTAGAGATTACATACTGGGTTCCATTGGGATGTTGCCAGGAACCATCCTGTATGTTTATCTGGGGTCTTTGGCGGGTGATTTAACTACAATTTCTACTCAGCCATCCCTCACTGCCGAAGCTCAAATTGCTCAGTGGATCATTCGCATCCTTGGGCTAGCTGCCACGATCACCGTCACTGTTTACATCACCCGCATTGCCAAAAAAGCCTTGGCTGAAAGTGTTAAAGGAAGCACAGATGACCGTTCCCCTCCAGACTGAATCCCTAATTTCGCCTTGGGATGACTATAATCAAACCCTAATTAGTCAAGTGCATCCATTGGATTGGGTGAATCCGGCTCCGGCTGAGCGATACGATTTGGTGGTGATTGGAGCCGGAACTGCTGGATTGGTGGTTGCCGCTGGTGCCGCTGGTTTGGGCTTGGGCTTGAAAGTGGCATTAATTGAAAAACACCTAATGGGCGGCGATTGCCTGAATGTGGGTTGTGTGCCGTCTAAATGCATGATTCGTTCTTCGCGGATGGTGGCTGAACTGCGAGAGTGCGATCGCTTTGGAGTGAAGCTGAATGGAGCAGTCGAGGTAGATTTTCCTGCGGTCATGGCACGGATGCGGCAGATTAGAGCCGAAATCAGCCCGAATGACTCCGCTCAGCGGTTGCAAAAGCTAGGCGTGGACGTGTTTCTAGGACAGGGACACTTTCACTCTAGCCACACGATTCAAGTAGACGACGCAATCTTAAAGTTCAAAAAAGCCGTGATTGCCACGGGCGCACGGGCAAGCCAACCGACTATTCCCGGACTAGCGGAAGCAGGCTTTTTAACCAATGAAACGGTGTTTAATCTCACCGATCGCCCTGCCCGACTCGCCATCATTGGCGGGGGACCGATTGGCTGTGAACTAGCGCAAACTTTTCAGCGGTTAGGATCTGAAGTTGTGCTATTCCATAAAAACGGTCACTTGCTCGATCGCGAAGATGAGGATGCCGCCGAAATTATTCAGCAAGTTTTCGTTCAAGAAGGCATTCAGCTTCAACTCAATTCGCAGCTTGAGCGCGTGGAAAAAACTGAGTCTGGCAAAGTGCTGCACTTCACCCGCAACGGTCAGCCAGACCACATCACTGTAGACGAAATTTTGATCGGAGCCGGGCGATCGCCCAACGTAGAAGGACTTAACCTAGAGCAAGTGGGCGTGAACTACGATCCCCACAAAGGCGTGATGGTCAATGACTACCTGCAAACCACTAACCCCAACATCTATGCCGCTGGTGACATCTGCATGGACTGGAAATTTACCCATGCTGCCGATGCTGCCGCTCGGATTGTGGTGAAAAATACCCTCTTTTCTCCCTTCGGTATCGGGAGATCGCGGCTAAGCAATTTAATCATGCCTTGGTGTACCTATACCTCCCCCGAAATCGCCCATGTTGGGTTATACGAACAGGAAGCAAAAGCCCATGGGATTGCAGTAGACACCATCACCATTCCACTGGATACCGTCGATCGGGCGATCGCGGATGGCGAAACCGCAGGTTTCATTAAAATTCTGCACAAACGCGGCTCCGACAAAATCTTAGGAGCAACCATCGTTGCCACCCATGCCGGAGACTTGATCAGCGAAATCACCCTCGCCATCACCGCCAAAATTGGACTCAGCAAGCTTTCTACCGTCATTCATCCCTATCCCACCCAAGCAGAAGCCATCAAAAAAGCCGCCGATGCCTATCGCCGTAAACTCCTCACCCCAAAAAGCAAACGACTGTTAGGACTTTTAGCCCGATTCGGATAGCGGCGAAGTCCGAAGAGTTGGGTTTAAGTTTTGAGTTTTGAGTTTTGAGTTTGTTACTGACCAATCGCCATTTGTCACTCGTCATTCGCCATTTGCCCTTCCTCCCCCCCTCGCCTCTTGCCTTCCTTATACGGCAATCTCTCCATTGGTTGTCGAGTATCTTCCTAGAGATTGTTTGAGGGAGTGATTTAAAGTAGGACTATAGATTATGAGATGACCTATCTGGTCATAGATGGAGGCAGTCGAATGGGTTCCTTGGGCGATCGCTTTAATCAAATGACAGGCAAAACTCGCTTTGTCGTTTTTCGCCTATTTCTTCATTTGGCTGGCAAGGAAGTAGCTCCTTTGCTAGGGGTGCTAAACAGTTCTGCGCGTCATGCCATAGATGCAGATGGAGACATTCAAACGTTTGGTGAGGGGCTGGCTGAAATTTGCCAAAGCTTGTTGCAATACGATGTTTACTGGCAGTCGGTTTCAAACGAAGGGGATGTTTTTTGGGATGAAGGAGAAGCGGGCGACTTTGTTGAAGAGTTGTTTACCGATTCTGCCCAACGCTACCATAGCGGCATTGAAGTGGAAGGCTTGGAGTCGCCTGATGATGTTTTTTCGGTGCCCATTACCCAAAATCTGATTGTCATGCTGACGGTTGCTTATGAAGGTGACGTGCCTGCTTTAGAAACCGACCTTTCTAATATCAGTGCGCTCAAAACAGCGCTGAAAGCATTAACTAACTTGCACTACCAAGACCGATTACGCGCCGTGCAGATTCACTTTTCGCCAGCCCAATTGGGGGATGAGTTGACTTCTGATCAGCTAATGCTGCATTTCCCAGAATTGATTCCGTTGTAACGAATCCGTAAATGGAAATATCTTAGAGCGTTTTCTTAAACGGTACATATGGGAACTACTCGGTTTTATCTTTCACCTGGATAGCAGTACGAGGAAAAGTCAAGCCAACTATTTCTTGATTTCCAAGGATCTTTGGGCCCTAACCTATTCATCCGTTGCCACAACCCTCATTTTTTTGAATTTGTATTATACTTCCAACTCTTTATCTTCCTATGAACATGCTCCGTCGATTTCTTGTTTATGCAATGGTTTTGTCTCTAGCCGTAACAACGGTTGCTTGTGGAAGCAGCCCCACTCCAAGCGGTTCATCTACTAACCCTACGGCTCAGACAGCAAGGGATACTCAAAATCGCTTGAGCGATGGGCAGTATCCCGTGCAGCAGGCAACCTACAACGATGCCAATGGTGAGTATACTGTCATGCTGTTGAACACCAAGCCAGGTGAGTCTTCCGCCTATCGCACGACCAATCTTCAGATGGCTCAACTGACCGACGAAGAAATCTCAAAAGGACAAAAGAACTACCTGAAACTGGAAAACAATCAGGCTTCGATGCACGTTGAAAAAGATTTCAAAATTGACTATGTGCATAACGTGACGGAGGAGCAAACCAATCCGCAAACCGGGCAAACAGAACGGGTTGTGGTGCGGCAAGAATCTAGTTTTTGGTCGCCGTTTGCCGGGGCGCTAGCAGGACAGGCGATCGGCAGTATGTTGTTTAGACCTCAATATTATGTTCCGCCCATGTATCAACCCGGTGGTATCAGTGGTTTTGGCGGTTATGGCAGTAACTATAACCAGGCAGTTAGCGGTTACCAACAGCGCTACAATGCTCCCCCGGCAGCGGTTCGCAATCGTCAAACGGTACGCAGTACAGGCAATTTGAGAACACCGACTGCTAGCCAACGACGGACTACCGGGGGCGATCGCTCTACAGGGGCAGGCTTTGGCACCAATACTCTCCGCCGTAGCAATAGCCCTAGTTATCGTCAGCCTTCCAGAACTGGCTTTGGCAGCGGTTCTCGCAGTCGCAGCTTTGGCAGAAGACGGTAACCCCATCTAGTTCCCTCTCCGTTGGGAGAGGGCTAGGGTGAGGGCAAAGTTGGCGGCACGGTTTTGGGTGGAAAGGTACATTTCACAGAGATTTCCAGGTTGCTTTCGGCTGAGCCTTCGGTGATATAGGGAACACCCGCTTTACCGCCCAACTTCACGCCGAATTTAAGGCTGACTTCCTGCACGTCTGCTGCGCCAAAGTTGCGAAAGGCACTGACGGCTTGAATCGCGCAGGTGCGAATCATCAGCCGGGTGCGATCCATTTGGGCGATCGCATCTTCCATCGGTCCATACCGCTCATACTCATCATTTGTGGGTGATTTCGCTGTGATAGTCATTTCATGCACCTGACCGTCTGCCTCAAATGCCAAATATGCTTCTTCCATTGGGTTCTTGTGCGAGTCCATAGGTTCTGGAGTTTAGAAAAGTTTCATTAATCTTAGCGGCGTGCGGAAAAATGCTGTGCCTGAATGAGGTTAATCATAACCCCATCGCTTCTACCCAATGGCTCAGCGCTACGCCCTCATCATTGGCATCTCCAACTATCATCGCTCTGTCGGAAACCTGACCAAACCTACCACGGATGCTCAAGCCGTTGCCCACTGCTTGCGGCACCACGGCGGTTTTGAAGTCACGCTGCTGACGGAAACCCTGACCCTAGAAGCGCTGCGGCAAGCGCTGAAGCAGTTTTTGCTGGAACAGGCAAACAATAATGACGCGCTGATTTATTTCACGGGGCACGGCATTCTGCTGGAAAGCACCACTGGATATCGAGAAACCTTTCTGGCAACTTCCGACACAGAGATCATCCGGCAGGCTGGCAAACCGATGGAGCCGCTTTACATTTTGCCCTTTGGCGAACTGAATAGCCTGATCCAGCAATCGAACCTCAGCAGTTTGGTGTTGCTGCTGGATTGTTGTCACAGTGGCGATATGCTGGAGCGCGACCCGATGGAACGGGCGTTGACCGCATTCAACTCCACTCAGCGTAACTACTATTTCATCACCGCCTGCCGCAGCTTTGAGGAATCTCGTGCGAAACGCAGCGATCAGCACAGCCTGTTTACGGGTGCCTTGCTGGAGGCTTTGGCTGCGCCCACCCGTCCAGACGATGAGTCACTGATCACCAGCGGATTGCTGTTTTATCGGCTGTCCCAAAGCCTGAAGGGATCGGGACAGGAAGCGCTGCATTTGGGCTGGGGTAATGATATTGCGATCGCCACCTATCCCGCCATCAAATCAGCCGCTACTACGCCAGAACTGAATCTGCATAATCCTTACATTGGTCTAGCCTCCTTTGATAGCGCCACCGCCCAGTATTTTTATGGTCGGGAACAGGCAGTCCGGGCATTGCAGGCGCGATTACTCAATTGTCGAGTGCTGACCGTTTTTGGTCCCTCTGGCTGTGGTAAGTCTTCGTTGATTAAGGCGGGACTGCTGCCAGCGATCCAGCACGACCCAGTTTTTGGCGGCGGCACTTGGGATACAAAAGTCATTACTCCCACGGCGCAACCGCTGACTGTTTTGCGTGACTTATTGAATCAGCCGCCCAAACCGTTTGTGCTGTTTATTGACCAGTTCGAGGAGTTGTTCACCCTGTGTGAAGATGAAGCCCAGCAGCGGGAATTCATTCACTTAATTGGAGAGTCAGTGAGTCGGATGGATCACCTGAAGCGGCTGATCATTGCGATCCGGGGCGACTTTTTGGATCGCTGCGCTAAAATCCCTGAATCGGCGGCGCTGATCAACCGGGAGAATGAACTGACGACCTACATGGTGACTCATCTGTCGAGTAGCGAAATGGCAGCGGCGATCGAGTGTCCGGCGAGACAACATGAGGTTACGTTTCAAGCAGGGCTGGTGCCTCTGATGATTGCCGATGTGGGGAATGAACCCGGTGCTTTGCCGCTGTTGCAGTATGCCCTAACCAAGCTATGGGAAGTGTGCATCAAACCCGATGCGGCTGTGCTGACTGAAGCAGGCTATACCCAAATCGGCGGCGTACAGGGTGCATTGCAACAACGCGCTGACCAGCTTTACCGCAATTTGCATCCTGATGATCAAGCTTTTGTGCGGCAACTATTCATGGAGTTGGTGCAACTAGGCGAAGGACAAGAGGTGACCCGCCGTAAGGCAAGCTGGGAAAAGCTGCGAGAGACGCGATCGCCTGCCCAACTGAGCCGCATTATTGAACAGCTAACCCATGAACGGCTAATCGTCACCGACGAAAAAACCGTCGAAGTCGCCCATGAAGCGCTGCTATCGCAATGGACGCTGCTGAAAAACTGGATCGAAGAAGACCGCGAAACCATCCGCCTCAGCCGCCGCCTGGAAAGCGATTGCCATGAGTGGCGGCAGAAAAATCAATCAGAAGATTTTCTCCTATCCACGGGTCGGCTGGCAGCAATTCAAGAATGGGTGGCAAAAGAACAGCCAAGACTCACTCATCTCGAAACCGAGTTTTTGAATCAAAGTATTGAGAAACGCGATCGCGAACTGCAAGCCCAAGTAACTCAAGAACGCAGGTTGAGAGAAGAGGCAGAGGGAAGAGCGATCGCGGAAATTGGCGAAAAAATTGAAGCTGAAAGACGAGAAAAAGAAGCTTTGGGCAGAGTTAAAGCGGAAAAACGTGGAAAAAGATTTGCGATCGCTGCTGGGATTTTAACAGCTTTAACGCTAAGTTCTGGAGCCTTTGTACAAATACAGCAGCAGCAAATTGGAAGCGAAAAGACGTATGCCATCAGATCGTTGATTGAAAAAGCCCAGCAACGTTTAGCCAGTCATGATGAGCTAGAAGCAATGATTATTAGCGTCGAAGCATTAGCAAAAATCAAAGAAGCAAATGGCGTAGCTGAGACTGAAATCCAAAAGATTCGAGCAGTCCTATCTCAAGTGCGAGAGATAGATAGAATTCAAGCTCATCAAGGCAAGATTACAAGTCTAGCCATTAGCTCTGATGGGAAATTAATTGTAACCGGAGGCATAGATAAAAAAATTAGAATTTGGGATGTAGAGAAAGATAATTTAACACCACTTATTCCAGCACATGACAACCTCATCCGAGGAATGCGATTTAGCTCAAATAATCAATTATTTGCCTCTACTAGTGTTGATAAAACGGTAAAAGTCTGGAGCCGTCAAGGAAATCTCGTCCATCAATTTAACTATGGTGATTACGCTTTTGACGTAGATTTTAGTAGTGATGGAAAGGAGATCGCTGCTTCTGGAAATAATCGCGGTATAGTTATCTGGAATCTGAAAAAATCGACAATCACTAGGACAATTCAAGAGAAAAAATTAGAGCCTGGAAAATCCTTCAGGATTTATAAATTGGATTTTCATCCAATTATAAAAACATTCCTTATTTCTACAGGAAATAAAGGTTATGACTTGATACTCTTTGACTTATCTCAGGAAAATAGTAAGCCGAAATATATTGGGAAAAGCATTCTTGAGACTGGTACAGTAAGATTTGACCACGATGGTAAGATGATTGCTTTACATGATGAATTGAACAATATAAGTATTAGAAATATAAATGGAGATCTACTCGCTAAAATTAGAGACTCCGGTGACTCATTACGGTATGTAGAGTTCAGTTTTGATGGCAAAAAACTTGCTTCTCTTGATAGAGGTGGAAATGTCAAAATATGGAGCATTGACGAAGCCTTACTGAAATGGAAAAGCCATCAAGAGATAGCAGACAAATCAATTGAAATGCTTCAAGTGGGAGATGGCTCCATCTCCCAAGTTGCTTTTATGGTGAACAGTAAGTTCTTATCATCAAGAAACAGTGGTGAAGTTATGGTATCAGGTGATACGAGCGGTTTTATTAGGGTGTGGGCAGTTTCTCAAAATAAGCGAATTTATGACAACAAGAATGTGGAAAACATGTTAACTCAAAGCTGCAATCAATTAGAGAAGTATATACGTAGAGAAGAAAAGACTAGAAGCAATATTCTGACTATTTGCAAAAAATAGCTCAAAGCACGAGTATTTCACTTATTATTGTTTGGTAGATATTTTGTATAGTTAGGGGTTTAATTATGGGCGACATTGGGGAACCTTGTAACACTGGGGATACGGTTGGTAATGGATTCAGATTTATTAGAACTGAGCGCATTCATCCAAAGAAGGAAAATCTTGAACAAAACGATAACAGAGAGTATGAGGAGATTAAACCTCAGATTATTGATGATTTGACTAAAAGTGAAATTAAAGAGCAGATTAGTATCCCGCTTCTTGAACTCCTTTTGGTAAAAAAAAGAGATGGCAGCACATTAGACTATCGAGCTATTCAACAGATTGGAATTAATCTTGCTAAAGTAGGCATTGAATTGATAGAAACATCTAATCAAGAAATTTCATTATCTGAGGCAAGCCGTAATGAACTTCTAAACAGAATTACGGAAATCCTCGAAGAAATACTACTACGTTGTTGATATCGAGATGTTTCCTTGAAGTATTGATGGATTTGTTGTAGGAAAGGATAATCGCTGCTTGCACTTTACATATCCAGCGCTTTCTACTTGCTACTCTTCCAAAGAGTGTACCCCTTTTGCTCAGCTAAAACCGCGATCTCATTTCCAAATTCAAACATTAAGCGATCGCCCTTTTTCTAATCAGAAACGCGATCGCATTTTCGAGTTCAAATATTGAGCAATCGTGTGAATTAATTGGAAGCGCGATCGCATTTTTTCTAATCAGAAACGCGATCGCCCTAAGTAAAGTTGATGCTTGTAACTGCTTGAATTTCATGGAGCTTTTGATCAGCAGTTACCAAATTTGCGTTCATTTGAATGGCTGTGGCGACAATAATTGCATCAGGAAGTGGCAAACGATATTGCTGGCGTACTTGAACAATTTGAGTAATTAAATTGTTTTGCTCTGCCGATAAACCAATTACTTCAATCTGTTGTAGAAATTGTTCAAACAGTTGTCTATCCTCATCTGTTAAGCGTGTAAATGCTAGAAACTCAAGTTGGCTGATGAGAGAAATACCAATCCACTCAGCGTTTTGAAGAGACCCACTTACCTGTTGATTTCCTTGAAGTAAAGCGATAATTGCGTTGGTATCCAATAGATAGCGGCTACCATTCATTTCGGATCGCTCTTTGTTCTGCAACAGCGTCTCCCCGCCAATTGAGTTTGCCAGTCAGGTTAGAAAAATCGTAGCATTTAGGCTTTTTATCTTGAAACTTAGGATGGATAACTAGCACTAATTCTACTTGTCCTGGGGGAAGTTGAGTAGAGACATCTAGCCGAAGATGACCATCTGTTTCTATTGCGCCAGTTAGAGTAAATGTTTCCATTATTTTTGTAGATTCAAAGTAAGAGGATTTTAACACTTAAGAATTTTTGAAGCGATCGCCCTTTTTCTAATCAGAAACGCGATCGCGTGTTCCAATTTGGGAATTCTGATAGAGAATGTTTTCGCAATAGCAATGGCATATAACCCTGCAAAACATCATAGGCGTTCTATTCGCCTCAAGGGATATGACTATTCCTCGCCCGGTGCCTATTTCATCACAATTTGCACCCACCAGCGAGATTGCTTGTTTGGTGAAATTGCCGATGGCACAATGCACCTAAACCAGCTTGGGCAAATCGTTTCTGCCTCTTGGCAACGACTACCCCACCATTTTTTGAATGTGGAATTGGATGCATTTGTCGTCATGCCCAACCACATCCACGGGATTTTGATTTTATGCGATCGTAGGGGCGCGGCATTGGGTCAAGAAATCTGCCACACAACCGGGGATGCAATCCCCAATGCCACGCCCAATCCCACCCAATTGAATCCGCGTGGTCAAGAAATCTGCCACACAACCGGGGATGCAATCCCCAATGCCACGCCCAATCCCACCCAATTGAATCCGCGTGGGCAGGGATTTTGTCCGACAACCGGGGATGTATTGCCCAATGCCACCGAATCAAATGCGGGCGTGGCATTCGGAACCGGGGATGCATTGCCTAATGCCACCGAATCGAATGCGGGCGTGGCATTCGGAACCGGGGATGCATTGCCCAATGCCACCAAATCAAATGCGGGCGTGGCATTCGGAGCAAAAATAGGGGTGAATTGCGATGTCTGTTTGCCGAATGCCGCGCCCCTACGGTCGGGGTCTTTGGGGGCGATTCCCGTAGGGATCGTTTCACGAATCGCGCTTAATTTCAAATCGGTGACAACCCGTCGGATCAATCGAATTCGGCGGATGGCAGGTGTTCCGGTTTGGCAACGCAATTACTATGAACATATCATTCGAGATGAGATGGCATTACAAAATATTCGAGACTATATTGAGACCAATCCCCTTTCTTGGCAACGTGATAAGCTGCATTCCGATCATCTAGTGCCATGATGAGGGCGATCGCATTTTTGGATTCAGGCATTGAGCGATCGCGGTTGCTCAGATAAAGCGCACAGAATACGGTCTTACAGTAGAATATGACGGTTGTATTGTGCGACACGAACCTTGATTGAGCGCTATACTCTGCCCGCGATGGGCAACCTGTGGACGGACGATTACAAGCTGAAAACCTGGCTGGATGTGGAGATCGCGGTATGCGAGGCTCAGGCAGATCTGGGCTACATTCCAGCAGAAGCGGTGGCAGAAATTAAGGCGAAGGCGAAGTTTGATCCGCAGCGAGTGCTGGAGATTGAAAAAGAAGTTAAGCATGATGTGATTGCTTTTCTAACGAATGTGAATGAACATGTGGGCGATGTGGGTCGCTACATTCACTTGGGCATGACCAGTTCGGATATGTTGGATACGGCGCTGGCACTGCAAATGGTGGCTAGCCTGGATGTGATTTTGACGCAGCTTGAATCCGTGATTCAGGCGATTCGGTTTCAGGCGCAGCAGCATCGCGATACGGTGATGATTGGGCGATCGCACGGGATTCACGCGGAACCGATCACGTTTGGCTTTAAGTTGGCGGGTTGGCTGGCAGAAATGTTGCGTCATCGCGATCGCCTCTCCTATTTGCATAATGACATCGCCGTGGGCAAAATCTCTGGTGCAGTCGGCACCTATGCCAATGTTGACCCGCAAATTGAAGCGCTCACCTGCCAAAAATTGGGGCTGCAACCCGATTGTGCCTCTACTCAGGTCGTATCCCGCGATCGCCATGCTAATTTTTTCAATCATCTGGCATTGCTGACTGCCTCAATTGAACGTATCGCCGTCGAAATCCGTAACCTGCAACGTACTGATGTTTTGGAAGTAGAAGAGTTTTTCTCGAAAGGGCAAAAAGGCTCCTCTGCCATGCCCCACAAGCGCAATCCGATTCGCTCGGAGCGGCTGACCGGCATGGCACGATTGGTGCGCGGGTATGCGGTGGCTGCACTGGAAAATGTGGCGTTGTGGCACGAGCGGGATATTTCCCACAGTTCTGTGGAGCGCGTTGCTCTGCCCGATGCCTGCATTCTGACTCACTTCATGCTGGTGGAAACCACGGATTTGGTGAAAAGTCTGCTGGTCTACCCCGACAACATGAGTCGGAACCTAAACATCTACGGCGGCGTGGTGTTCAGCCAGCGAGTGATGTTAACCCTGGTGGAAAAAGGCATGAAGCGAGAAGAAGCCTACGCGATCGCCCAATCCTGCGCTCACACTGCCTGGAATAAACCCGATGGCAACTTCCGCGCCCAAATCGAGCAAGATCCGCGCGTAACGGCACTGCTCACGCCCGAAGACATCACAGCCTGTTTCGACCCACTACATCACCTCCGCAATCTCGATCAAATCTACCAGCGCCTAGGAATTTAAATAATGCTAGAAACAGGCTCAAGAGGAAGATGAGTAACGCATTTAGTTAGGATTTTTTATGTGAATTGCAAGTACTAATTGTGGGAATCCTTGGTTTAGAAAATGTTGATTATTAGTATTTGTATTTTTACTTGCAACTTAGCAAAAACGTAAAAACATGATTGAGGTAATTAGGCGCACTCTCACTGATTTGAAGCAGGGAAAATATGTTGAGTCATACATCATCATTTTCTTGACTCTGGTCATCATAACCATAGACATCTTCAATTTATCTCAGCAAGATTGGCTTAACGAAGTTACCTTGGCGTTACTTGCCTTACTAGCTTACGGACAAATGGAGAGTCGTCGTGCAACAGAACAAATTATTCGGGAAAACCAAAAAAAAGCTAACGCCTTACTCCTTAAGACGTATCCTGAAACATTTTAAGAAGATATAGAGAGGGCTAATGAGCTTTGGATTGTGGGTTTTACTTTAGAACGCACTGTTAAATACCTACCTTCCAAAGATCAGAGATAAGTTACGGAGACAGGGTAAAGTGAGGATTCTTGTTCTTAAGCCGGATAGTGAAGCAAGTCGTATGGCTGCAAGGCGAGACTACAGACCGCAAAGAACAGAGGAAATTTGGCATTGCTGAATGCAGACATGATTTTCATTGGTAGGGGGAACGCCTTGTGCCTACCCTTGCTGGGATAAGGGCAACCACAAGGGATTGCCCCTACGAATTTCATATCTAGATTCAGCAACGCCGGAAATTTATAATTAAAAGATTCATGCAGTACTTCATGAACTCTGCTATCTGACAAAAAACGAAAAGAGGGCGAGAAACCTCCAGATTAAAACTTCAGGGATAATGTATCCATTTGGCTACTACGCAGTAGATCCTGAGACACCTGAAGGAGTGATTTACATGGAGCAGTACAGCATCAAATCTGAGGGCGATATGCCAAAGCTTGTTTTTCATTCCTACGATGGAGAGTGGTACCAATTCTTTAGACAACAGCTATATACGCTATGGGAAGATTCAGTGGAATGGAAGTGTGATAACACGTTATGCAGGTAAAGTGTAGCGGCTGTTAATTGCGGCTTTGATGCGATCGCGAAAAATTTGATCCTAAGATACGATGCCAAAACACAGAGAGGGCGATCGCACTAGTGCGATCGCCCTCTTTAGCCACTGAATAACAAATTCTTACCCTACGGCAAAGGATGGAACAGCAAATCAGGGAAGAAGCGATTGAATTCAATCAAAATGCCAGCCGTAATCACCATCCAAACGGTGGCAATCACCGGAGCAGTAGACAGATACTTCAAAAAATATTTCATGAAGAGTTCTCCTAAGAATAAACAGGGTGAGGGATTTTAGCGGGGTGAAACAGTAATTTCATTGTCCTTAGCGGTCAATTCCCCGGTGGTGAATTCCTTCAAAGCCATTAGGGGCCACGCAAAACCAGAAAGCGCGAACTTGATAGCAACAGGAACATCAATAATGATTTCCTTCTCTTCAGGCGAGCCACTTTTCTTGGCTGCTTGGAGATATGCCCGTCCGACCCAGCCAATCCAGCCTGCAATATACAGAAATAGAATGCTAGGGATCAAAAACTCACCAGCATGATCCAGGCTGCCATCCACAATCAGGTGAGGCAGACCGTCTTCACCACACATGACTCCAGACTTCGCATAGGCATCGAAGCGTCGAGCGGCTGTAGGGCTGATCGAGTCTTTGGCACGTTGGGCGAAGGCGGCGCTTTCGCTGCAAGGAGTCAAATTAAAAGCATAAGCGGGCTGAGACGGAGTGAATCCGAACCAGAGGGTAACCGCAAGCATGAGAGCAAACAATCGGCGCATGGAATTGTTTCCCTTCGTTACAAGAGTGAACGTTGTTTTAACAAAATGAGACTGGACGTTTGTAGGGCTATGTTCGCTAGACTGTTCAACATTAAGCTGTTTAACACTTAAGCGCGTGAGCGTATTCGTCCAAGTTTAAGCTCAAAAAATAGCTTATTTCTTCAAGAAATTACCAGCAAATGGCGACCATTTTAGCAATTGAAACAAGTTGTGACGAAACAGCCGTTGCGATCGTCAACGATCGCAACATTTTGAGTAGTATTGTATCGTCTCAAATTGAGACTCATCAACCCTATGGCGGTGTGGTGCCGGAAGTTGCCTCGCGTCAACATGTGGAGTTACTGAACCCGGCGATCGCCCAAGCGCTCTCCTCTGCCCAGCTTAACTGGTCAGATATTGATGCAGTTGCCGCTACCTGTACGCCTGGATTGGTGGGCGCGCTACTGGTGGGAGTGACTGCCGCAAAAACGTTGGCGATCGTCCATCAAAAGCCTTTTCTAGGGGTGCATCATCTGGAAGGGCATATTTACGCTTCCTATCTCAGCAGCCCTGATTTAGAGCCGCCTTTTGTCTGTCTGCTGGTTTCCGGTGGGCACACTAGCCTCATCTTAGTGAAAGCTTGTGGAGACTACGAAACTCTGGGGCAAACTCGCGACGATGCTGCTGGAGAAGCGTTTGATAAGGTGGCGCGGCTGATGAATCTTGGCTATCCTGGCGGTCCAATTCTCGATCGCCTCGCAACCAAGGGCAACCCCAAGGCATTTCCCCTGCCAGAAGGTCAAATTTCGTTGCCAGAGGGAGGCTTTCACCGCTATGACTCTAGCTTTAGTGGCTTAAAAACCGCCGTTCTGCGCCTGACTCAAAAGCTCCAAAAAGAATCGCCTGATTTGCCTGTGGAAGATTTAGCGGCAAGTTTTCAGGAGACGGTGGCAAAAGCGTTAACTAAACGGGCGATCGCCTGTGCCTTGGATTGTGGATTAGACACGATCGCCGTGGGCGGTGGAGTGGCAGCAAATAGCGGATTGCGCCACCATCTTCAAGCTGCTGCTGCCAAACACAATCTGCGAGTTTTGTTTCCGCCGCTGGAATTCTGTACCGATAACGCCGCCATGATTGCCTGTGCCGCTGCCGAACACTTTAACCAAGGAGAGCGATCGCCGTTAAGCTTAGGCGTTCTCTCCCGAATGGCGATCGCCCACGTCAGCCAGCTTTACACTCCCTAAAATCACCTCCTAAAATCGCCTGCCCAAAAGCCGCTGCCGCACTCCTTCGGCAATTTTCTGCCCCAAATACTCTGGGATAATGCTTTCGTTCGGTCCCAGCAGATAAAGAATCAAGCGAGTTCTCCCGCGCCACACGAGCAAATTAGCATTGACAACCATCAAGTCTTCTTGCCAAATGGCATACATAACCTTGTAAAACAGCCCAGGTTGGTTATCCGCCTCAATCAGCAGCGCTGGCAAATGAAACACGGGATCGACGTAAAATTCGGTTTCTACTTGCTCCAAGCCCGCATCTAAATTAAATTCAACTGCGAGCATTTCTTCCACTTCAAACCGACCCGCTAGCGCTTCTCGAACGGCTCTGCAAACGTTTTCAGCAGTTTTTTCAGTTAATGCTTTGCCGCTCCGAGACACGATTAGCTTGACAAAGACTAACATCGGTGGATAGATCTGCCCGTATAGGCTCAAACTGTGAATCGTTAAGCCATAGGCGGCCAATACGCCAAAAATGTCGCTGAGCAAAAAAGATTGATTCCGATAAGCAAAATGCAGGGCGCTTTTACTGCCTTCGGGTTTGAGTTCGATAACAGCTTGTTTAGTTTTGTAAAGCTGATACGCTAACCGTAAGTTTTGCAGTTGGATTTCGCTGCTCACAAACTGCTCATAAAACTGGGGAAACGCTCGATTAAAACGTTTCAGAAGTTCTACCGTGGATGACTTTAAGCCTAAAGCCATAATTAAAAATTTATCTCACTTACTTAAGTTAAAACCCTAAAGTTGGTGCAACTGCTGCAATAGAGAGGTTTTGGAAGAGAAGCTATCACTCTAAACTAATTTAGAAGCCTTGGCTACGCCTTTGCTTTATCTCTTTTTGCCTTACCTCTTTTATTTTGCCTTACCTCTTTTATAGGCTGATTTGCTTACTCCTGACTTAAAAGCTGAAGAATCAATGATAAAAGGGGATGAAGGCTATACTATTCTGTACTGAGATCAACCTTTTATTAACCTTTAACTACGCTTACATGGGTTTTTGGAAAAGCCTATTCAGTAGCGCTGATGCTCCTTCTGCTACTAAATCTATGTCGATCGCGCTGGAATCTGTTGAAGGGGCGAGCGATCGCGGCTCTCACGTTTACTTTAGTACTGATCGAGAGATTGATCTATACGAGTTAGAGGAGCTTTGTAGCGCTGTAGGGTGGTCTCGTCGCCCTCTGCGAAAAGTGAAGAAAGCGATTCAGCATAGCTTTCTAGTCGTGACGATGTGGGAGCAGCGGGGCACCCAACGTCGTCTAATTGGATTTTCACGGGCAACCTCTGACCATGCCTTCAATGCCACGATTTGGGATGTGGTGGTGCATCCCGATTTTCAAAGTCAAGGGTTTGGTAAAGCCTTAATGAAGCACATCATCAAAAAATTACGCAGCGAAGATATTAGCAATATCACGCTGTTTGCCGATCCGCAGGTCGTCGATTTTTATCGCAGACTTGGCTTTATGTCTGATCCTGAAGGCATTAAAGGAATGTTCTGGTATCCAGATTGATTGCTGCTATGCGATTTGTTGCCCTGCGATCGCTCAAAAACCTGATCCATTGTCGAACGCTTTCTGCATAATCGTTGGCAAGGTGTCTTGTAGTAATCCATCTTGGACAAACTTTGTATAAGTTTGGGATTCGATCGCTAAAACTTTTGCTTGATGTTGTTGAAGGCTAAAGGCTTGTAGTTCGGGATTTTGGTCTTGCAGGTAGGCAATATCTAGCTGTAATTGGTGTAGCTGCTGGTTCACAAAGTCTAGATGCGTTTGATGCTGCGTGGCGCTAATGGCTGACTGGGATTGGGTTTGAATCAAATGCTCAAATACTTGCTGCAATGCCTCTCGACGAGCAATCAACTGCATAAATTGCTGCTGCAATGAGGTATCTTCTACCAACTTTAGTTTTTCTAGCAGAAACTTTGCCGTCAACCCTTGGACGAGTAGGGTGAACCAGACGACTCCAAAGGAATTGGCGATAATTTCATCGCGCCCAACGACGGCAGCTGGAATGCTTAAGGCAAGAGCGATCGCCACTGAACCGCGTAACCCTGTCCACCAAAGTAGGGTTTGTTCTTGCCAGGAGATTTTGATAGTTGCCAGCCCTGTGAGTAATGCTGTCAACCCATAAATGGCGATCGCCCGTGACACAATAATGGCAACAATAGCGACTGTGGTTGTTTGAATATTTTGAACCAGCTTGGGTAGATGAATTTGATCGCCCAAGAGCAGAAACAAAATAGAGTTGACAAAAAATACAATAAATTCCCAGAACTCAATCATACTGGAGCGCTTGATCGGTTGAGTGCCCGGTTGAATGCTAAAGTTGCCAATCACTAAACCCGCCGTCACAACCCCAATCACGCCTGATCCACCCAGTTCTTCGACTAAAAGATAGGTGCCATACGCCGTAACCAGGGTCAAACTTTGCTCAACCCAATTTAGTTCATAGTGTTGGCTAAGTAGAGCAACGCAAATCCCAATCAATCCACCCACTCCGATCCCGATCCCGGTGACAATGAAAAACCGGAGAACCGTGGTAGAAAGCTGAAACGGCTGGGGATCAACTGCAAGTTCCACTAATACCCCAAAGGCAACAACGGCTGCACCATCGTTGAACAAGCTTTCGCCTTCGAGCAGTGTGGTCAGGCGTTTTCCGGCTCCAACTTCGCGAAATAAGCCTAAGACCGCCGCCGAATCAGTTGCGGCTAAACAGGCTCCCACCAGTAAGGCAGTCATCCAGGGAACAGTCATGAATTGATGGAGCGCCCACCCGACTCCCGCGATCGACAGCAAAACGCCGCCCACTGAATAAAACGTGCTGGGTAAGATCTGTTGGCGTAGCTCAGTCCATTTCATCGTCCACCCGGCTTCAAACAGCAGCGGGGGCAGAAACACCATGAGAATAAAGCCAGGTGACAGATCTAGCAGGCGAACATCCACGATCGCTAACCCTAAGCCGACTAAAACCAACAGCAGCGTGTAGGGAACTTGACGAAGTGCCACAAAAATTTTGGGCAGAATTGCCGCGCCTAGGGCAATCAGGAGAATGATCAAAAACTGCTTGAGATCTTGTTCGATCGCAACATCCGTAGCGTTCGTCAAGAAACTCATAGGTTCTTCACGAGATGAATCAGATCTTGGGGTAAATGACTGATCTCAAACCATAGACTTTTTGGACTAATACCAAAGCCATATTGCAGCACTAAAACAATGGCAACAATAGCCAAAATGAGTCCTAATCCAACATTTAAGAATCGAAAAATTAATCGAATGAGTAATAGGGATACGGCGATCGCTGCAATCAACAATACTGCTTGTGAATCTACAGCATTTGTCAAAGAATCCATGAAACAACCTCATGACTCACTGAATAATTCCTGAATTTTTAAGCATTTTATGAAAAACATTAGTCTGGCAATTTTTCCTGTATCATTTTCATCGCAGCGTTAATTTTTTCACCAATCATCTCTGGCGTAGGCATAAACTGTTCAGCATTCTTCATTTTTGCGCTAATTTTCTCGCTAACTCCCTCCGGTAAAGAGGTTCCTTTCATTTTCATACTGGCGCTAATTTTCTCGTTAATGCTTTCAGCCGTGGGCATAAATACCTCTTTCTTTTTCATGAAAAATTGCTTCTTTTCTTCAGGCGTTAGGGCTGCTAAGGTGTCTCTTTTGGGCAGGGTTTTTAGAACCGTTGCCAATTTGGTTTTCTGATCAGGAGACAGGGTAATCGACTTAAATACTTTGCGTAAACTCGTTTCCCCCTTTAATATTGTGGCTTCCAATTGATCGCTTTGCTCAGAGGTAAGAATATTTTCAATTTTTGGAAAAACTTGAGTTTTTAGTTGCTGAATAAAGGGTAGGTTTGAGTTAGCTTGCTCCGCTAAAGTAGAACTCAAAGAAGTTTCTGCAACCAACGCTTGAGCGCTGGCGTTGTTAGCAACCACAAGATTTGATACTGCTATCAAACTAGCCAATACTAAGATGAACAGCCGTTTCATTATTTATTGTCTCCTAATGGTATTTGGATAAAACAGTAGTTGGATAAATAGGTCACCAAGCTTTAGAAACCTAGGCAACCGCAGACGATCGCCTATGCTGCACATAAGCCGCGATCGCTAGGATGATAATTGCCATCAGCGGTAGGATTAAGCTCCACCAAGTCTCGGACAGCAGAATAAAAATTGCCGCCGCAGCGCCCCCCAACGCAAACCCTGTAATTACGGGAATAAAGCGCCCCATGCGCTCTAACGCTTCGGCTTCTTCCTGTTGCAATCCTTCGCTCGGCGATCGCGACAGTTTAGAACTGAGAACCTTCACTAAGTCGATAGTTAATTGCGTTGTATTACCTGTCATTACAGTGGTTGGAATGTAGCTCTTAAAGACTCCATGAGACTCTTTCATCAGAGCATTTTGAATCGCCATGGCAATCACTCCCGCCATACCGATGGGCAAAATATATTCCTCTTGCACATCGAGCAACAAGGCGGGGGAAAGCGTGGTGCCAATAATCAAAAAAACCGTTAGGGCGATCGCCTCAGCCGTGAGCAACACCGCAAACACCGACCATTGTCTCTGGCGGGCATACCGAGCCAACAGCGACGTTAAGGCAACAGTCACCATAAACGCAGGCAACATTAATAATCTTGTGACGGTTGAGCCTTCATCAGCACTCACAAAAGAGGCTCCTGCCAAAGCAATGTTGCCTGTCACATGAGCCGTAAATATGCCAAACAAAATGATGAACGCAGAGGTATCAACGAATCCGGCGACCCAACTGAGGATGAAACCCGCAGGTCGATCGCTGGTTAAAAACTCACTGAGGCTAAAGTTGCTGCCTTTGTTTGAAACTACAGTCATCGCTCCCTCTTCTTCAGGTGCAATAGGGTTTATGGAATGCTGGGGCGATCGCAACACTACTCGGAAACTAACTACTCGGAAACAGGCTCCTCAGTAGTTTTTCCTGCTGCTTTTGCCATCTCTTCAGCTTTCTTCGCTTCCTTCAGCTTTTTCGCTTCAGCCTTTGCTGCTTCCTTAGCTTTTTTTGCTTCAGCCTTTGCTGTTTCCTTAGCTTTTTTTGCTTCAGCTTTTGCTGTTTCCTTAGCTTTTTTTGCTTCAGCTTTTTCCGCTTTCTCCGCTGCTTTCTTTGCTTCCTTCAGCTTTTTCGCCTCAGCTTTTGCCAAGTCTTTAGCCGCTTCTTCCGCATCCTCAACCGTCTCCTTTACCGCCTCTGTCGGAGCATCCATAACTGGAGCCTCAGCAACATCAGCGAGTAAGGAAGAAAAGCCAAAATCACCTACTAAAACTAGATGGGCAGCCTCAAAATTTGCGGCTCTAGCAACAACTGGATTGCCAACTACAAGGCTGATGCAAAAAGTGGCTACCAGGATGAGAACACCGCACTTCGATAAAAACTTGAACATATTGACGCATTCCTCTAATCAGAGCATTAGGAACCAGTCCTTCTCAGGGAAGGGAAAAACTGACCCATCTATTGCTCAGTAGTTTACGTCTAGACCCCAAGGCATCTTCTGTCTTACAGGATACGGAACGGGTTAAAAACACGGTATACCGTATACATAGTTGTAAAAGCATCACTTTCTTGCCAAACGTTTAAGAAAGTTGAGCATAGCCGTACTTGCTGTCCAAAAGGTAGACCAACAGATTTTTGCTACAGCGTTTCAACGGCTGACAGCAAAGGGCGATCGCCACTGAATACTATGTACATCGGGATATCGGTTTCGTTCCATTCATCGATCGCGGATTGAAAAACTTCAATTAGGGTTTTCCAGTCTTTGGGATGAGCTTGGGCAAAGGGGTTGGGGTGGTTGTAGAGCAATAGGTAGCCACTCGCAGGCAGCCATTCCAAATCGATGAGGCACTCTTCTAACGCATCCCAATTGTGCCCAAAATGGCTAGGAAATTGTAGTGCTGTAGCGCAAGCGCTGAGGAATTCTACTTTGTTGGTGATGCTGGAACCATCGAGATATCCCAGTTGAAAATCTTGCTCCTGACAAATGATACCAAGCTCCTCTAGGTCTAAATCTGCTGCACTTTGATAAAGCCCCGGAGCGCGATCGCCTTGCAATGCTGAAATCAGTTCATCCATGCTGTCTGCCTTTGCTGCGTTTAAAGTTTGACTTTAGCAAAGCTGCGGTAGTGATTTTGAGTGTAGTAGTATTCTCGCTGATACCCAGTCACAATCCGCCGTGCGCCGCGATCGCGAGAACCGGGCGTAGGCACGGTATATTCTCGGTAATAGCCCTTGGCTGCCAGGGGTAACCGTTTTTCTCGATTGCCAAAAACGGTGCCATCTTTGCGATAGGGAAAAGGACCGCCGCGTTGAATCAAGTCAATCGTTTGGCGAGCTTCTGGGGGAAGTTGCCGAATCGAAACCGTCGGCATGGCAGGTTGAAAAGCCAATTCCAGCTTGGAGTTAGCCAGAGCAACGGGTAACGAATCAGGCGGATTGAGCAGCGACTGGCTTCCCAAAAAAAGCAAAAAGGCAGTAGTACAGCGAATACCCAAGTGAATCATTTTCATATAGATGAGGAGGCTAATTTTTGACGCTGGCGTTGAAGTTGCCAATTGCCGCAATCCGCCTTTCAAATACTTTCAAAACGGCTTGCACAATGCTGTTAACCACAGTGCGATCGCACAGGCTCAAAAAATCCTCCCCCGACAGGTTTTGCTTAAAATAGTTTTTTGCTTGCATGAGTAATTGCTGGGATTCAGAAAAACCCAACGATTTAATGATGTAAGTAGCAACGGGAGAATTTTTGACATCATAGCTAGACGATTTGCTGCGTCCTTTTTCTAACAGTTCCAAAACCTCTTGTTCTAAAGGCGTTGTGGGCAAAACGGGACGAGAAACCGTCGGTAAAAAATTCTCCAGTTGCGCGGTAGACAAACCACGACCCGGCAATTCCCCCATCATGGTTGCCAGAGGAATATCTTGTCCTAACCGTTGAGAAAGTGCTTCGATGACGGCAATAGACAGCAATTTACTACCCAAGTAGAGCCGCGCAACTTCCAGGTTCTTTTGAGTGCGCCTAATCGCCGTGGTGTAGGTCGGCAAGTCAGGCTCATCCAAGTAGCGCTGAAAGACAACCTCTGGTTTAAGAAAATACATGAAGCCTTCCATTTTTTGGAGCGACAGGCGATACCCAGAAACCGTGTAAGAATTGGCGCTAATCAGATCATGATTTGTTTCTGGCATTAGGTTCCAGGTGTTGTCCAGAAATTCGGCTGAAGAAGGATAGGCAAAATTTTCAACGTCTCGGTTTGCCAGTCGCACCGCTCGTCGCACAATCGTATGCAAATCTGCTTCACTCCAGCCAAAACCAAACTGCTCATTGGTGACTATGAGGCGATCGCACAGGCGCTCTCCAGCCGTTTGTCCACTTTCAGATTTAGACCGAAACGGAATCGTCGCTTCAATACACGCTGCAACCTCAGCAATGATGCTCATGGGCAAAGCATGTTCCAAACATTTTGCCCCAATCACAGCGCTCAGAAATTCATTTTGTCCGGCGGTTGGCTGAAGAGTTTGCTCTGGAGCAAATCGAAAGATTTGGGCAACCATATCAAACACGCGATCGGGTAAAAGCTGGGATTGGCTTAAGATCACCAACTGCCCATCGATCTCTTTGACAAAAGGCGCAATCCGGCGACTAATATTAACGCTGACTCCTTGATCAACCTGAACGTAAACTAAATCGTGAAACAAGGCAGCTAAGATCTCGATCGCATCGCCCGATCCGCCTACCTCAAAAATGTGTTCTGACGTGTGAAAATAGCGCCAAGGTCCTGACATTGTTTGAATGATCAGTTCAGCCGTAATGGCAAGCTGTTCTGGATCTGCGCTGCCACCGAGTTGAGCGATCGCCCAGTCTAAACTTTTCAGGCAACGCTCATAGTCTCGTCCAAATATCTGATCTTGTCCGTGCCGCATGGCATTTTCCCCACTCTAGTTGAGTGCGATGCACTGAGTTTTTTGAATGGTATCAGGAATGCTGAGGCATTGTGACATACCTCGATACTATTCCCGATAACTATGATTGAAATTGCTTGAATAGGTTCAGATTGCCCAAATCGATCGCAACTCAAGCAACTCAGTTCATAAAACGACAAAAGAGATGGGCGACTGATCCTTATTTTTGTATCCAAAGCGAATTGCAAGCGACCTTTTCATGAAGCGATTTAGGGCGTTGCTGAATGAGAATATGATTTACTGAGGGACAGGCACATCACCAAATTTGAGGTAGTGAAGTAGCAACCAAATTGAA